>JABDPQ010000138.1 GCA_013042695.1 Desulfobacterales bacterium
GCTGAGGGTAGGTTAATTCTTGCTGATGCTTTGGCATATGGTATTAAAAAATACTCCCCAGATTGTGTCATTGATTTGGCAACGCTTACTGGTGCAGTTATCATAGGGCTTGGTCACCACCGAAGCGGCTTGATGAGCAACAATGACAAGCTGGCGAAAAAAATTTTCGAGATAGGTGCGGAATGTGGGGAGCCGGTCTGGCAGCTGCCTCTTGGCAAAGATTACAGCAGACAAATTAAATCAGATGTTGCAGATATCAAAAACGTGGGAGGCAAAGCTGCTGGATCAATAACGGCAGCGGCATACTTAGAGAATTTTGTTGGAGATACTCCCTGGGCCCATTTAGATATCGCTGGTACGGCATGGAACTTTACTGAAAAATCGTATATCCCCAAAGGTCCTTCAGGCGTAGGTGTCAGAACATTGATTGCCTTTGTTCGTTCCTGGAAAACGTTACAATTATAATTTCTCCTCCCCGTCGATCTGCTCAAGGAGACAGGATCAGAGGCTTCTGAGTGGGTAAACAATTGGTTGAAAAGAGGAGCCCTGAAGCAGTAAAGGGTACTACTCTAAGTTAAAGGCCCTGTCTTGATTGACAGGGCCTTTATTTCTCAAACAGGTGACGAGACAAAGCTTGAGGCAATCAGACCTTTTCAACATTCTCAGCAGCGGGTCCTTTGGGACCGTCAACAAGTTCAAATTGCACGCGGGCACCTTCTTCAAGAGATTTAAAACCATCACCTGTAATAGCAGAATAGTGTACAAATACATCAGAGCCGCCATCTTGCTGAATAAAACCAAATCCCTTCGCATCATTAAACCATTTTACAGTTCCTTCTGCCATGCTTATACTCCTTTACTGTTTGCCCCTCTCTCATGGAGCTCATTTAAAAACGGTGATTCATCTGCATGAATCTGGTAATTGCCTACTGCTGCAAATGGCCGATGCTTTCTTCCCGAAATTTATTCGCACAACAAATAGTATTGGAAATTGATCATTTTAGCCACTTCAAACGCAACAATGCCCTCTTAGCATATCAGGTATAGAAAGGCAATATTTTTGTTTCTTCAATAGATATTTAGAGATTTGACTTAAAGAAGCAAACATCATGTAGTTTAGTACTATGTCATAACGGCCAAGAACCACAATGTGGAGCTTATATAGTTAAATTTGATGTAATTTAAAAAATGTCCTTTAGGTAAATTTTACTTTGTAAGAGAAAACACTATGATGTTTTGATAATGTTGTTTAGGCTCATTGAAGTTTTACTCCATTCACCTTTTCATAAGACAAACACTTCAAAATATAACATTGATGTACGAATATCCTTTTAAGTCACACTATATTGTAATTAATAACTGTCGACTTCACTATCTCGATGAAGGAGAAGGCCCCGTAATTACGATGCTTCATGGAAATCCGACGTGGTCCTATTTTTTTCGACATTTAGTGATGCAGCTGGCAAAAAAGTTCAGAGTGATTGTACCGGATCATATGGGCTGCGGATATTCTGATAAACCACAAGAGTATGAATATACCCTGAGCAATCATATAAATAACCTCTGCTTTCTTCTTAAATCACTTAATATCACCTCAACGTCACTTGTTGTGCATGATTGGGGCGGGGCCATAGGTATGGGGTATGCCACCATGTTTCCAGAACGGATAGAAAAGATTACTCTTCTTAATACAGCAGCATTCAGATCCAAGCGGATTCCTTTGAGAATCAGGCTATGTCGATTGCCCTTTATTGGTGAAATTATTGTGCGTGGACTAAATGGCTTTGCCTGGCCAGCCACCTTTATGGCTGTTGAAAAATCACTTGTTAAAGATGTTTCACGGTCATATCTACGACCATATAATAATTGGCTAAACCGTATTGCTCTCTATAGATTTGTTCAAGATATTCCTCTAACCCCGCGACATCAGAGTTATCAAATACTTAAAAGCATTGAGGATAAGCTGCAAATGCTCAAAGAAATAGGCATACCGATGCTGATTATCTGGGGCGGGAAAGATTTTTGTTTTAATGATCATTTTTATCATGAATGGAGAAAACGTTTTCCAAATGCGCAATCGTTTTATTTAGAAGATGCAGGACATTATGTACTCGAAGACGGGCACGGGAGGGTAGAGCCGATTATAGAAACGTTTTTTTGTGATCAACAGAAATTCCAACGAGTCAATTAACATGGTTGCCAATATTTCCGATACACTCTCTGAGGTCGCAGCAGCTCAGGGCCACAAGATCGGTATTGTAGAAGCGCAGTGTGGCAGAAAAATGTCTTTTGCCGAACTGAATAAATCGGCTCAGCAATATGCATCATATCTCAATAAAAATGGGGTAGAAGCAGGAGACCGGGTCATGCTGATGGTGAACCCATCTGCTGACTTCATCAGTTTAACCTTTGGACTCTTTCACATCGGCGCACCTGTGATCCTCATCGATCCCGGAATGGGGTATAAAAATCTCCTCAGATGCATAACCAATGTACAGCCGGATTACATGATCGGCACGCCACAGGCAATATTTTTTAAGAAGCTCTTTCATCATTCTTTTAAAAGTGTCCGAAAAAGTTTCTCCTGCGGCAGTTGGTTTAATATGACGGGAAAAGATATCAGGAAAGAGGCGCAAAGATCCAGCAGAGATGTCGAAGTCTATACACCAAAAGATGAATCCCTTGCGGCAATAATTTTTACAACAGGATCTACCGGCCCTCCTAAGGGGGTCAGGTTTGAGCATTCAATCTTTTCCTCTCAGTTGCACTATATTAAAAATTATTATGGCATCTCTGCCAACGATATAGATTTACCCGGATTTCCACTTTTTGCACTTTTTTCAACCGCCCTCGGAGCATGCGCCATTATCCCCGATATGGATCCAACAAAGCCTGCACAGGTCAATCCGAAGAAGTTTGTCAATGCTGTTAAAACCTATGGAGTAACATACTCATTTGGGTCACCGGCAATTTGGCATGTTGTCAGCAACTATTGCGCAAAAAATAAAATTACCTGTAAAACGTTAAAGAAAATTTTAATGGCCGGAGCCCCGGTTCCAGGAAATCTGATAAAACGAGTATATGGCCTGATGCCTGAGGATGGTCAAATCTATACACCCTATGGTGCCACGGAAAGCCTGCCAATTGTGTCTATTGAAGGACGGGAAATTATAAATCACACTTGGAGTAAGACAATAAAGGGTTATGGCACATGCGTTGGCAGAGCTTTGCCCGGAATTGAGGTGGAAATCATAGAAGTATCTAAACAGCCATTTACATCATATGATCGATGCATAAAAAAACCCGTAAATGAAATCGGTGAAATAATTGTAAAAGGAAAAGTGGTTAGCAAGGACTATGAAAATAATGAGTCAGAAACAACACTGAGTAAGATACCTGACAAGGACGGATTTTGGCACCGAATTGGTGACATGGGCTATTTAGATGACCAGGGGAGACTATGGTTTTGCGGCCGCAAGGCACATAGAGTACATACTCAATACGGCTTTATGCACACAATACCCTGTGAGGCAATCATCAATGAACATCCACATGTCTATCGATCTGCACTTGTTGGTATCGACACCAGCAATGGTTTTGAAGAACCGGCAATCATTATAGAACGAGAGCCTGGGGCTGAACTCGGCCATGAGGAGCTGCTGGCGGAAATCAAACAGCTTGCATCAGCCCATCCGCTGACGCAGGCTGTTAAACATTTTCTCATACACTCCTCTTTTCCGGTCGATATACGGCACAATGCAAAAATATTTCGCGAAAAACTAAAGATGTGGGCCCAAAACAAAATAGGTGAAAGAAAGTGAGAGAAGTACTCGTAACTGGCGGCGGTGGATTTGTTGGCTCGGCAATTGTCCGCATGCTCGTCGAGCAAGGTATCACAACACGAATTGTAGGACGCAACCGATACAAGAATCTCGAGCAGCTTGGAGCAACCTGCCTGGTCGGCGATATTGCCAATAAGGATTTTGTCGAAAAATCATGCCGAGGCGTTGACACGGTTATTCATACAGCTGCAAAAGCGGGTATTTGGGGTATGTGGAATGAATATTATCGAACCAATGTTGTTGGCACCAAAAACATTGTCGAAACCTGCCGCAAGTTGGAAATTCCTCGTTTAGTTTATACCTCAACGCCAACAGTAGTTTTTAATGGTCTTGATATTGAGGGCGAAAATGAACATTTGCCATATCCAAGCCGGTTTTTATGCCATTACTCGAAGAGTAAGGTCATGGCAGAAAAAATTGTTCTGGCCGCGACAACTGCAACTCTGCGCACTTGTGCCATAAGGCCTCACCTCATATGGGGACCAGGAGATCCGCATTTGATCCCGCGGTTGATAGAACGAGGCAAGGCAAAAGCATTGAAAATTGTTGGTTCTGGCAAGAATTTTGTAGACATTACCTTTATAGAAAATGTCGCACATGCACATATATTGGCAGCAAAAAGTATAAATAATAGTGCAGTTGCTGCCGGCAATCCTTATTTTATAGGTCAGGAGCGACCAGTTAATCTCTGGAACTGGATCAATGAGCTATACCAAGAACTTGGCATCCCAGTCATAACTGCTCGAATTCCTTTTCGATTGGCTTACGCCATAGGAGCAATGCTGGAAGTTGGTTACCTTCTGCTCAAGAAGTCGCAAGAGCCGCCTATGACAAGATTCCTGGCCGAGCAGCTATCGTGTAACCACTACTTTTCGCACGATAACGCTGCTCATGATCTAGGATACAAACCGATTATATCCTTGGAGCAAGGTCAAGAGCGATTGATGAACTGGCTGACGATTGGTGCATGAATAAATTTAAGAAAATCATATCATTGCTGTTAACAGGCATACTGATTCAATCAGGCAGTATATCCGCTGCTCATGCCTTCTCTATAGGAGAAGAGCGAGAGTTAGGCGAAAAACTTCTATATTCGGTACGGGCATCATTTCCTATTCTGGGCGAGCCCGATCTGCATCAGTATATAAATGGTCTTGGTCAAGAAGTACTGCAAGTAGCAGGTCTGCAATTTTTTGACTATCGCTTCTACATTGTAGACAGCAACCAGTTTAATGCTTTTGCAGCGCCATCGGGACTTATCTTTTTCTATACCAAATTAATTGAATCAATGAATAGCGAAGATGAGCTGGTGTCAGTCCTTGCTCACGAAATTGGTCATGTGGTCAAACGGCATTTAGCATCTCGAATGAAAAAGGGCAAAGCGATAAATATTGCTTCACTTGGGCTTGCCCTAGCTGCAATAGCTTTCGGAGGTGCCGGTGCGGCTACCCAGACCTTGCTTGCGGGCTCTCTTGCAGCCGGGCAGAGTGCGCAACTTTATTTCAGCCGTCAAGATGAAATGGAAGCTGACCTTCTTGCATACAAATGGATAAAAGATCTGGACAGAAACACCGATGGCCAAAAAGAGATGCTGCGAACAATGAGAAGAATAACCAGGTATCGATCCGGGCAAATACCGCAGTATCTTCTAACTCACCCAGATCCCGAAGCACGCCTAAATTATGTTGAGTCACTTATATTCGCAGATAATTCCAGCTCCGGCAGTTCTCGAACAGATAAAATGGATTTTGCCTTTTTACGTTTCAAATACAGAATTATGTCTGTGGCAAGTAAAAATGAGTCGTTCAGGGCCTACCTTGTAAACAAAATGGCTGACTCACGATCATCTGAAACGGACATCATAATGGCCAGTTACGGCCTATCACAACTGGATCGTCAAGCGAATAATTTTGACAACAGCCTGAAACAACTTAGTCAGGTAATTGATGCATTTCCTGAGCAGAACATACTCCTGGTCGACAAAGGTATTCTTTACTCAGAGATGGGAGAGCTCGATCAGGCCAAAATAATTCTTGAAGGGGCCTTGAATACGGATGTGTCAGATATGTATGCCGCCTTTAATCTTGCCAAAGTATTGCTCAAAACAAATGAACTTAAAAAAGCAGAAGAACTGTTTCGCATTGTCTCGTATCAAATGCCTGAATTTCCTCAGGTGTACTTTGAAATGGGTCGAATTCAGGCTGCCCAAGGTCGTACCCTAGAATCAAGATTTAATCTGGGCAAATACAATCTGTATGAAGGAAAACTCAAACTCGCACAAGCAAATTTCAAACAGGTGGCAGATAATCAAGATGATGGTGCTGAATTAAAAAAAGAAAGTGAAGAAATGCTCGAATTGATTGAACGGCTTAAAGATAGCTAATCAATTTCTATCATAAATTTCACTCTGAGAGTTTCCCTTGAAAATATATCAGGTATTCCTGGTTACCCATTGCACCCTTAATCTCAGATGGAACATAGCCGCGAAACCTTAAGTTGAGATCTTGTCCAAACTGACAGATCATTTCAACTGCATTGAGCCGTTCTTGCTTATCTCTAACGATACCGCCAGAACCAACTTTTTCTCGAGAAACTTCAAATTGCGGTTTAATCAGTGCAAGAATTCTCGGGGTTTTTCCTAAAAAAGGCAAAACAGGTGGAATAACCTGTTTCAGGGAGATAAACGAGG
>JABDPQ010000143.1 GCA_013042695.1 Desulfobacterales bacterium
GCCAACGAACTGACTTCAATGACTGGTGGACTTGGCTCTTTCACCCTTGGATTTTCGCACTATGAAGAGGTTCCTGGGCAAATATCTGAGAAAATAGTTTCCGCGCGGAATGCAGAATAATCACAGAACTGAACAGCAAATAGGCAAAAGAAGATTCCTTTTTGCTGTAATCACCATGAGTGATAAAGGTGCTCGGGGAGAACGAGAAGATACAAGTGGGGAGGCGCTAAAAGAGCTTCTTATTGATCAAGGATTTGAATTGGCGCATTATTCCGTTATTGCAGATGATATACGCCATATTGCTAAGACGGTCATCGCTGCCATCGAAAGAGATCAGGCGGATCTTGTTGTAACTACAGGTGGTACTGGGGTATCTCCTCGCGATGTAACCCCAGAAGCGATGGATAAGGTATTTGACAAGGATGTTCCTGGAATTGCTGAGGCGATGCGGGCGGCAAGCATAAAAATTACCCCGCGTGCAGTCATTTCCCGATCACGGGCAGGCATCAGGGGCACCAGCCTGATCATCAACTTACCGGGAAGTAAGAAGGCTGCCCTGGAAAATATTTCCATTATCCTGCCAGCATTAAACCATGCCATAGAAAAAATTAAAGGGAGCACCAAAGACTGCGCCTTGTGACGCGCAATACCGGGGCAGCCGCAAACGCGCGATGATTATCGATGCACGACAATTTATCTAATCGTTTTTACTGGTAATAACCACCTCGGCCTCATGTGGTTTTCGGGAAACAATTTCGCCTATAACAGTAGCATGTTCCTCAAATGCCTTGCATTGCCGCAAAACTTCAGCAACCTCTTTTTCATCTACAACAATCATAAAACCAATCCCCATATTGAATGTCCGAAACATCTCTTGTTCGGATATCTGGCCATTGGCAGCGAGAAATGAGAAAATAGGTGGACAGTCCCAGGCAGATTTGTCTATGATCGCCATGCATCCTTGCGGTAGAACTCGTGGGATATTGTCATAAAATCCACCTCCCGTATTGTGTATCATGCCATGAATCATACCATATTGGAGAGCAGCCAGAATTGTCCGCACATAGATTCGTGTTGGCTTCAGAAGCTCTTTGCCAAGAGAAGAGGAGAGACTGTCGATGTAACTATCCACGGTGAGGCCAAGATCGCTAAAACACACTTTTCTTACCAGTGAAAAACCGTTTGAGTGCAGGCCATTGGAAGCAAGGCCGATAATTTTATCACCGGCTTTGATACGACTGCCGTCTATTATGTTCTTTCTATCAACAATTCCGGTAACAAAGCCCGCTAGATCATAATCGCCAGGGCGATACAATCCGGGCATTTCAGCCGTCTCACCACCAACAAGTGAACATTGAGCCTGACGGCATCCCTCAGAAATCCCTCTCACCACGTCTGTAGCAATTTCCAAGTCTAGTTTACCAACGGAAAAATAGTCAAGAAAAAAGAGAGGCTTGGCACCACTGACAATAACATCATTGACACACATCGCCACGAGATCGATACCGATGGTATCGTGTTTGCCGCATAACTGCGCAATCGCCAGCTTTGTACCGACACCATCTGTAGAAGAAACGAGTACGGGTGCGTCATAAGCGTTTTTTTCCAAAGAATAGAGACTGGAAAAACCGCCTATTTCATTAATGACGGCTGGTTGATGAGTAGAAGTAACAATATTCTTTATGGCTTTAACAAAGGCATTTCCCTTATCGATATCAACTCCTGCTTGCTGGTATTGTGACTGAGGTTTCTCGCTCATGGCAATTGTCGTGTTTAATTTGTAGATTGCGAAAAGACAGGAGAAGAGCTACCTTGATCTGCATGCAATCTAGGTAAAGGTGGATGAGTAACTATATGTTTCTTTGAAAAGAGATATCGATTAACTCATTCAGGCCTAAATGTAAACATAATAGTGTATGTTATTTATTCCGTCTTTCTTGGTTATTTGACTATATGTTTCTATTATGAAATTGCTGATACTTGTTCTCGGAATGGTCCTTATCCTGGAGGGACTTCCATATGCAGCGGCGCCGGAGAAAATGCGCGAGTGGCTCCTGAAGTTAAGTGAGATATCGCCAGCATCTCTAAGAGTTATGGGGATTATATCTCTATGTATTGGACTTCTCATTTGCTGGGTTGTACAAAAAACTTCGCTATTCATGTAGCCTGTTTTTTTGTCATTGCAAAGAGTGTCCCCCTGATCCAATCATCTCGTTCTTTACGCAAATTCACCTCTTCGGCAGCGACAATACGCCAATTTGTTTTTTTTGCTATCGAGGAAACATAGCTTGCGGAATGAGCAAAGCGCCCACTTTTTCGCAAAATCATTCCTTCAGAATCGGTGAAAAGTTTTTCCACCGAAAAATAAAAAAATGCTTCCGCTCTCGCAGCCCTGTTGACGAGCGTAAACAGAGTATTGAGATCACCAACATAGGTTAAAACATCGGCAGCCAAAATAAGATCGTATACTTTAGCATCAGAGCTCATAAGGTAGGAAACAATATCTGCTTCGAAAATGAGATCATAGATATTTTTCTCACGAGCAATTGCCAACATATTTGCTGACAGATCCACTCCATGCATCGTGCAGGCAATAGATCTGAATCGGCTGCCGCACAATCCGGTTCCGCAGCCAAGATCAAGGACCTGCGTGAAAGAAGTTTGTCCAGAAGTTTCATCTACTAGTAATCTTAATTTCTCCGGTACGTTATACTGCAAATTTCCGACCAAACTCTCTTCATAGCGGGCTGAATAGCTGTCGAACACATCACAAACATAAGCAGCAGGTGCAAAAGACCTTTTCTCACCCGTCAGAGCTGCCAGCATATGAT
>JABDPQ010000145.1 GCA_013042695.1 Desulfobacterales bacterium
ACCAACCAGTTTACGGAAGACTGCAGCCAGGATCTCTTTATGTTCTTTTACAAATATTATAATGAGCTTGTCGAAATCTATCAGACCGGAGGAGAGCTGCCTTCAACTGCTGACGAGCTTGCCAGAATATTTGAGCGCAAGAAAAAGGATATTTCCGAAATTATTTCCGAAATGCAGCGCCTAGATAAAACGGCCTGAATGGTTACTCTCTTTGGCCGTATTTCTCATATGAAACCCGGTCGAAAAGCAGCCTTGAATGGTCGTGGCCTGGTTTTTCCTCGGCGGCATAACCAATTGCCACAATAGCCTCGACTACCAAGCTGTCTTTTAGCCCAAGGACCTCTTTGACATATTGTTCTGCGCTGAATGTGCTGCTGTGTTCCCGAAGACGTATTTGCACCCAGCAACTGCCCAGCCCAAGGTCTGCTGCAGTCAAATGGAGAATGAGGCTGGCAATAGAAGTATCTTCAACCCAGACATCTGATTTAGCGGGGTCAGCGCAGACAGCGATTGCCAGAGAGGCGGTTTTCATGAAACCCGATCCATGAACCTTTGCTTGAGCCAGTTTGTTGATCGTCTCCGGTTTGGAAATCACGACAAACTCCCACGGATTCAGATTGCGTGATGATGGCGAACGCAGCATGGCCTCAAGCAAGATATCGACTTTTTCTTGTTCGATTGGTTTTTTGGCAAATTGCCGGATGGATCTTCGTGATCGTAAAAGATCGATAAACATGGTTCATCTCCTATATCTTGGAATGAGCTCAATTAGCTCATTCCTTTTTCCTTTTCTTCTGGCAAAAGGAAATTACTCAATAACATAACCAGAGGCCAGAGCAGGGCCCAAACGATAGCAAGGGTAATAATAGATTGCAGCAGCGGCCAGTTGAAAGATGCCGCTCCCAAGCGAACCCCTGCCCAATAGGCGAGCGGTCCGCCCAGTGCACCGAAAAATGCTGACAGAAATGGCCGTTTTTTCATCCAGGCAAGGCTATGGTTCGGTAAGGTAGCAAGAACGAGCCACACTACCATGAGCCAGTACGGGATTGGGAAACTATCGGAGGTAAAGTTAAATAATCCCAGCACTTTCAACGTTCCATCAATCACTATACCGACACAAAAAAGAGCTATGATCAGCATGCTATCTGCTTTTCTATACGGGGATAAATACAGATGAATGCCAAGGAAGATCAATGGAATCCAGGAAAGATCGTTTCCCCCGAGTACACAGATGAACCAGGTAATTTGGTATATTATCAGGTTGATGAACCAATTCATCTATCTATCACAGAAACTCGATTATGAGGCTTGGCGGAAATAAGTTGCACAACACTGATGGAACGTTCTTGAAATCCACCCTCACAATAACTCAGATAAAACTCCCAGAGCTTTTTGAACCGTTGATCATATCCTTTTGACTCAAGTTTTGAGAAGGAGGCGAGAAAACGATGTCGCCACTCTTTCAGTGTTTTTGCATAATCAAGACCATAATCTTCAATGGATCTGACAACCATGTCGGTTTTTTCGTTTATCATTGATAACATATGGCTGTTAGATGTCAGGCAGCCACCGGGGAAAATATGCTTCTGGATGAAATCAACGTCCTTGATGTAGCGCGAATACTTCTGGTCCTGAATGGTGATTGCCTGCAGGAGCATCATGCCACCTGACTTCAACAATGAGCCACATTTTTCAAAGAAGACAGGCAAATACTTATAACCAACCGCTTCAATCATTTCGATACTGACTAATTTGTCATATTGGCCCTCAAGATCCCGATAATCCTGCTTCAGGAGGGTGATCTGCTTACCGAGTCCAGCCTCGGCAATGCGTTCTTGCGCTTCTTGATACTGGGCCTCGGATATGGTTGTTGTTGTGACGTGACAACCATAATGAGTGGCTGCATGTAATGCAAAGCCACCCCAGCCTGAGCCGATCTCAATGACTCTGTCCTGTTCATTGAGCTGTAACTTTCGGCAGATATGGTCAAGTTTGTATAATGAGGCTTGCTCAAGGCTGCTTGATGGTTCTGGATAGATGGCAGAGGAGTACATCATAGTTGGATCAAGAAAACTCTTATATAGCTCATTTCCGAGGTCGTAGTGTGCCAGGATGTTTTCTTTTGAGCCTTTCCTGCTGTTGCTTTTAAGCACATGCTGAATTCGCCTCAGCGGACGGAGAAACCAGGCCATCTTGGCCTCTATATCGTCTAGCACTTCCATGTTCAGTACAACAATGCGTACAAGAGATGTAAGATTATCCGCTTCCCAGAGACCGTCAATATAGGATTCTCCGGCACCAATGGAGCCGCCGATGAAAATTCTTGCATATGCTGCCGGATCATGAATTGTAATGGCGGCATGCAGCGAAGAGTCTCTCCCGTAGGTTATCGTTTGGTCATCCTCTTTGATGGTGATACTGCCGTAACGGAGCCCGGTAATCATTTTAAGCAAGAGCGGTTTGGCAAAACGATACAGAAATCCAGGATGGTGCAGTGCAGGGGAAGTCGATCCTGTTGAAGTGAGCGTTGTCATGTCATCTCCTTCTGGTAGGGAACGTAAGGAACGCCTTTGATATAGAGTTTAAGCGCCTGCCAATAGATACCACCTACAGTTGATGCAGTCATAACAGGTCTGCGCAATAGTTGCCTACGCACGGAGTTTACCGTTAAGGCATGACGCTGTAAATCGAGTTTCGCATCGAAAATGTGACCGCGATTATCATCAACGGATAAGCCTATCCCCACTGACTCAGCTGGAGGTTCAATCGTCCAGGTGTAGTGCTGGTCTACAGGATTAAATGGGGATACCTTGAATGCTTTGGCTTGGCTGGGGGAAAGTTGGTTATTACCAAGATGGTGTGCGTAATGGTGCCTCTCGTTCCAGGGAATATTGGAAACTTCTGCCAACATGTGGGTGCATCGATCTAAGTTGTCATAGCCGAAGTAAAAATTTACCGGGCTGAAGTAAAGACCCAGAGTCCTGAGGCTCAAAAGGCCATATACTTCGCCGGTGACAGTCTCAGAAGTGAGCTCGAGCATCCTCTTTTTAACACTGATATGAAGCGGTTCAGATGATGGTCCGAGATAGTCAGCTCGATTAAAACGGCTGAGTGCAAACCGTTTTGTTGAAAACCACCACCCCATATCAGCCTGTTTATCAATGTGGTCCAGATTAAGAAACCACATAAAAAATGGATATTTAAACGCATGTATACGTGGAATGTATCGTCTGTGCGCTACAAAGCCTGTATAGATGGCCGACTTCATGGCGTAACTCCCAGCGCCTGGCATACTCTGAGAGCGCTTCGGACGCCATCTTCATGAAATCCGTTAAGCCAGTAAGCACCGCAATAATGAATGTGATTGACCCCAGAAATATCACCCCATCGCTCTTGCGCCTCTATCACCTCATTGTTGTAGACCGGGTGGGCATAAGTAAATCTGGCGAGCACCTTGTCGTCGGCCACCTCTTCATTGAGGGTTACCAGATAGGTGTGTCTTTTCTCCAGACGCTGTAAGATGTTCATGTTATAGGTAAGCGTTGCCTGGCTGGAAATATCGCTGTTAATTCGGTAATTCCAACTTGCCCAGGCTTTCTTAGCCTGTGGTAGACGAGTGGTGTCAGTGTGAACAATTACATCGTTATCAGTGAATTTAAATGAGCCAAGGATTTGTTGCTCCAGCTCACTTGGATCTACCAGCATGTCAAGGGCTTCATCTCCGTGACAGGCGACAATAATCTCGTCATAGGTCTCTTCTACTGAATTACTTGTAAGAGTAATTCCTTCTTTACCTCGCGCAAGACTTTGAACAGGAGAGGATAGGCGAATTGCATGTGTAAATGGTGCGGTCAGAGGTTCAATGTAGGACCGTGATCCCCCGATAATTGAATACCATTGGGGGCGATTGATAATATCCAACAAACCGTGATTTTCAAAGAACCGGGTAAAAAACTGCAGAGGAAAAGCGCGTATCTCATCAAGGCCCATTGACCATATAGCGGCAACCATCGGCAGGAGATAATTGTTGGTAAAGAGCTCACCGAAAGAATTGTCATCGAGGAAATCGCCAATAGTCTTTGCCTGCAGAGCTGGAGATATTTGTTTCACACTGCGATTAAAACGCATTATGTCGTAGAGCATTCTTAGAAATGCAGCGTTGATAAGATTCTTTCGCTGGGCAAATAAACTATTGAGACCATGCCCGTTATACTCAAGTCCTATGGCGTCGTTTCTTACAGAGAAACTCATCTCTGTTGGTTGATAGTGAACGCCAATCTCGTCAAGCAGACGGATAAAATTGGCATATGTTCTGTCATTAAAGACAATGAAGCCGGTATCGATCGCACTCTGCTCTCCGTTTAACTCGACATCGATGGTGTGGGTGTGTCCCCCGATGTAATTATTGGCTTCAAAAACCGTAATATCGTGGTGCCGAGAGAGGTAGTAGGCGCTGGTAAGCCCTGCTATACCTGTGCCAATGATGCCGATTTTCTTCATTGTCCCAATCTCCTCTTGACTGCTTTGATGATACTACCCAGCAGCGGCAGCTGTTCGTAGAGCATCGCGCCGAGATCAAAGTAATCGCGGTGTAATGAAACTTTACCCAACTGGTTATAGTGTAGGTAGCTGATACCGGGAACGATAATTTCTTGATTTCTGTTAAGCCGTGGGTGGCGAAGATTCATCTGCCATTGGATGTAGGCATTATTATCTTGTTGCTGATGGTGGTAGAAGCTGAAATTTATTGAAGAAACGTTTTGGTAGAGCTCAAAAAAATATTTTTTCAAGGCAGCCAATCCTTCAATCTTGTGTGCGGGATCGATAAAGCTGATATCATCACTATATAGATGATCGAGCAGATGCAAATTCTCAGCATCCAGCTTTTCATAGACTTCAAGAAATGAATCAAGAGGTTTCATTAATGCTCCTCTTATTTTAGGCCTGCAAGCAGCCGAGACCTGAGGCCTTGGTCAATAGGGTTTTCCTCACCCAGCCAGATTCCAAAATAGATAGCCGCAAATTTGGTAGAAGGAATGGTGACCAGGGTATTACCGTTGAGGTTCAGCGATGTCTGCTGCTTAGCTGCATCGTAGCACAAGGTGTAAGTATCGTTTTTTTTGACGTCACGATAATTTTGGTGCAGAAGATCTAGTTGCGGCTTAATGCTGGCTAAAATAGTTTCGCTTTGTTGCTTTTGGAGTATTTTTTCTCCCGCCTCTATAAAATTATCAACGGAAAGGTTAACAGCATAATCGAGCTTGAGGCAGCGGGAACAGTCATCAGCGAGAATGTCTTTTTTCATGGCGTCAGGTGGGGCAAAAAGCGATGCATCATATACCTTGATGAAACCGAGATAATGGATCTCACCTGTACCGCTTAAACTAAGCTCTTGAGGGATCCTAGCCGCTGCACTGCCAAAGCTTAAGAGCGTCATCGTAATTATGAGGCAATATATTAATTTCATTTTATTTCCTAATTTTTTTAAAATTTCTTACTAAATGATATCGTCACATCGCCAACCCTGATACCAAATTTACTCATCTCTGCACGATTAAGCAGGACTCCATCGGGCTGTAGAAACATCCAGTCATCAAAATGAATGATCCATTGCGATCCATCAATTTCAAGCTGCAAGTCATAGCTCCAATTGAGTGCATTGCCAAATGCTAAGCCTCCGGCCTGGCCAACCACATCAGCTGCCTGCCCTTCATAGGTGTGCTGATTTGTTCGGGCTATCGTCCACACCCGTCTACTAATTTCACCATCGCTCCAGACAAAATCTTCTTCCAACACCAGATTTCCAGCATCATCAGTCGTGCCAAGGATGTCTACGACGAACTGGCGGGTCACGTTTCCCTTCCTGTCCTGCACAATACCCCAACCTTTGGTTTGTCCCTTGAAATAATCGTGGAGATCCAGGAGTGGAGTATTGTTTGCGTACTGGCTAACATCTACTCCAGAGCAACTCGTTAGTAGAAACAAAGTTATGATAGTAATACACTTTTTTAACATGTTATTCACCTTGCAAAAATCATCATCTGAGCATCAGGATGCTTAAACTTTGTGCCACAATTATAAAATAAGATATACATAAGGCAATGATTAGTAAACGGAGGCTTATTGGTAGTAAATACTATTGTTCATTTAAGTGGGAAGCACCTCTCGGTGAGCAGGTACGAGATATTCTGAAGGCGGTTTAAGCAACTGCTTCAACTTCCAGAATGGGGAGGAGTATCGTCAGGGGATGAATATTGCGGATCATCCTGCTCAGTAGGATTGGGAAGATCGGGATCGGGCAGCTGGCTCCACTTGTTATACACGAACAGCGCCAGAGCTATAACGAATACACCGATCACTATTGCTGGAAATGGCCCGATAATTTCGGGCAGGAAAAAGGTGAGCAGCAGAAGCCCGGCAAGTACATAGAGCATGGTGCTCGAGTAGAAGAATTTCCTCATTGGACACAATCCTCTAAAATGATCACTGTTTTATAAACCAATATAACGATATGATGATTGTTTTGTCGAGATATACCAGATCAGTTGAGTGCGTGAATGGCTTATATTATATCAGTTAAAACCTGCTCCTATGGGGCAGGTCAGAGTATCGCATACCTTGATCAGGCATGCGCATGCCACACGGCAAGCGGAGATAATCAGAGGGGGCAACCAAGCAGTAATAGAAAATAGTTATAGTTGTCTACCGGTAGAAATTTATAATACCCTCGAGCTCATTGAAAACCTACCACCCGTAGGTGTGATCATTCTGCAAAGATAAAGCATATCTTATTATCTGCTGATTCAAATTGAATTATTCAAGGTACACGTTATCGTCTAACTAATTGTATTAAACTTTGAGGGGGATTAGATGGGACCGAAATCACACCAGCGGCTTAATGCTGATGAAGCTCTTAAACAACTATTGGCGGGTAACAAGCGTTTCGTGAGCGGTAAACAGCTGCATCCAAACCATTCCAAGGAAAGCAGAAAAGCTGTTGTCGAAGCTCAGGAGCCGATTGCAGCCATTCTTACCTGTGCGGATTCGCGGGTTCCTCCTGTGGTCATTTTTGACCAGGGAATTGGTGATTTATTCGTGGTGCGCGTTGCTGGCAATATCATCGAT
>JABDPQ010000148.1 GCA_013042695.1 Desulfobacterales bacterium
CAACACCAATAACAAGTTCACTTAAGGGAACCGGTTCACGAACAATTTTGTTGGCCTCCTGCAGACCAATGAGGGTCTGCTGAATAATGACTTCAATCATGTCAGCCGGGCCATTCCAGGATTGACGATCAAAATAGAGGATAGGTTTGCTGCAGCCTGGGTCCCGCTGTTCTATAGCTTTTTTTAGCTGAGACATCTCCGCTTTTTGACACCCAAGACTGATCACAGTCGCTCCGGCCACATTGGGATGCGTAATATAGCCTGCCAGCAGGCCACATAAGGATCTCGCATCGCCAGTTGTTCCGCCGCATCCCGCTTCATGGGTAAGAAATCGGATGCCGTCAACATGTGGAAAGAGAGGAGATGGTGACTGATCAATCGTCTGAGAAATGATCGGGAGACTTTGGCTGGGTGTAACACCAGTTTTTAATTGTTCAACAAGATTGCTTGTATAGCGATCATAACGAGATGGGACTTTATAACCTAGTGCTCGCGGCAGGATATCTTTTAAGAGCAGCAATTCCTGGTTTGAACAGAATACAAGAGGGACGAATATCCAATAATTGGCGGTACCAACAGTGCCATTGTTTCGACGATACCCCATGAATTCCTGGGGTACCGTTGATGCAGAATCGGGTGGCGACCATTGATATGAAACCGCCTCTGCGCTAAGGTCGGCTGTTGCATGTTTTAAGTTTTCAGTGGTGATCAAATCGCCAGCGTCAATGGTGCTCGTTGTCTCTCCAACGATCACCCCGTACATGAGTGCTTTATCTCCAAGGCCCATTTTTTGGAGAGCAAATTTGTGTTTTTCAGGAACATCCTGTTTAAGGATTAATCGTTCATCCCCGATCGAAATTACACTACCTTTTGTTAACGTCTTGAGCGCGACAATGAGATTGTCGCGCTCATCGATTTTCAGAACAGCGTTATTTTCCATCGTAACATAGAGGATTGGTAAGGGTTAAAATTCGACCATTGCCTTTATCACTTTGGCTTCAGGTGTTATCCAGTGCTGGAAGTTCTCGATTATTTGCGGAAATTTACAGCGGTGGGTGATCATTGGCCCCACAATAAGACTATTATGCTCCATGCATTCCATCACCCAGAGAAAATCTTCGCGAAGCGCATTACGGCTGCTCAACAGAGTAGTTTCGCGTTTGTGAAATTCCGGATCCGAAAAACATATATCAGCGGTTACCAGGCCTACCAAAACATACAGGCCCCCATGGGAGAGGTAGAGAAAGTTATCCATCATGGACTGCCGATTGCCTGTGGCATCAAAAATAACGGTTGGGTAGTTTCCGTCGGTCAGCTCAGCAAGTTGATCTTTGACATCGAGAGATCCTGCCTGGAGAGTATGCTCAATGCCAAAATGTTCTCTTACCAATGCAAGACGTTCTGCAGAAATATCCAGGGCAATAACCAACCCGCCAGCTATACTGGCGCATTGCATGATCCCCATGCCAATAGGACCGGCTCCGACAACCAATACCTTTTGACCGGCAATATTTCCAGCCCTTCTGACGGCATGTGCACCGATTGCAAAACATTCGGTTATGGCGAGTTGATCAGCTGTCAGTTTGGCGTTCTTAAAGATATGGTCTGCAGGAACAGAGAGATACTCTCGCATCCCTCCGTCACTATGTACGCCCAATACATTCATGTCTCTGCAGCAATTAGGTTTACCGTTTTGTCAGGCGATACAGATTCCACATTCCTGATAAGGCAGAACTGCCACCATATCTCCAGGATGCATATCATAGGTATTCTCACCAATTTCAACAATCTCCCCAGCTAGCTCATGGCCAAGCACCCTCGGGTAGGAAAAAAATGGCTGACGCCCCCCGAATGCATGCAGATCAGTACCGCAGATACCAAGGCGCTCCATTTTAATAAGGGCTTTACCCGGTGCGAATTTAGGTTGTTTTTGTTCTGCAGCTACAAGTTCACCAGGGGTTTGGCAAATTACTGTCTTCATGTGAAATTACTCTAGATTGATACATAGATGATGATAAATCCTAGAAAAGAGTTTCTGTCTTGAGACTATTTCTACTAACTTTCAACCGTAACCACCAAATCATAGACAGGATGACATGATTGGCGGTTTTTTCACTGCCATTAAAAAGAATGGCAGTGCAGTGTCGACGTCAAAAGCAGAGTCACTAGATTATATTACGCTATAGTTACCAGCTCAAGATCAAATGTGAGATCTCTGCCGGCTAATGGCGGATTGCCGTCAAGGGTGATAGATTCCTCAGTAACTTTAGTGATAACAACAACAATTGGCTGATTATCCTGATTGGTCAGCTGAAGCTGTTGCCCTTCCTGAGGATTAAGGTCCTTGGGAAGCTGATTGAGAGGGACATCTATGACCATCTCATCGTTGCGGAGACCGTAGCCTTTGTCTGGCGGAATCATTACTGTTTTCTTATCACCGGTTTTCATGCCGCGTATAGCGTCTTCAAAACCTTCGATGATCTTTCCTTCGCCTAAAGTAAATGAAAGAGGGTCACCGTCGGCAGATGAGTCAAAGACGGTGCCGTCATTCAATTTACCTGTATAGTGAACCTCCACGTGGTCGCCATTTTTTGCCTGAGTCATACTGCACTCCTTTTTGCTTTGTATGTAAACCAGAGATTATCCAGATTTGCAGAGTGTTGTGAGGAATAGGCCTCGCTGACAAGAATCCTAAAAGAGGGAAAACAACTGATTGAGAAGCTGTCGGATGCTGCTGGTATTCATGTCTAAACGCTGAAAAGAACCAGCCCGCTTGAAGGAAACATTTAGTATCGAACGGTTGATTATGAATAATGTAAACGTCTTGCATGTGATAACAGTTGCTTAGACAAAATTCAAATGTATTTTTCTTGGTCATCGGTAGAAGCTGATGGGCAACCAGAAATGGGTTTTATTCCAATACCTCTCACGATGATAAAAAGCGGTAAAGAGCAGTCTTGACATTGACTCCGCTTTTTAAAGAAGAGGCGACCGTATTATCTCTAAAAAACGGCTATGCCAACTCGGCTTCCCACTGTCGAATGTCCAGAATTTATACCAGCAGAAAAATGGACAATGCTTGAAGCGAGATAGATCTAATTGATCGTATAAGCGATATATGATAAGGAAAATTAAAACAGGCGGGGGTGAGTGAGAATACCCCCGCCTAGATGATTGCCTTCGGATGCCACGAGGGGCTAGCGATTGACAGAGAGATTAGTAATAATTGTTGTCCTGAGGGTTAAACTCAGCATTTGTAACCCACCATTCTGGTGTTTGAACGACATCAAGAAGATTTTCAGTGGTACGCAGGTGATAGGTTTCCTGTTTCATTAAGATTTCAAAAAGTCGTTTACTCTCTGGATCATCAGCCTCGGCAAATTTCTGCTGATAAAATTCCATACCCCGCTTCTCGATTTCAACGGCTTTTTTGTAATCTTCGACGGCGTCAACAGAAATATTCGTAATGTTGTCGTCTTGCTTCATTTCTTCAAAAACTGTTTTGATATCAAGAGCAACACCCTCTACCGGAGCGGCATCCATCTTCTTCTGAAGATTCTCGATGGCAACTCGATGGCGAACTTCATCTTCTGCAAGCATCAAGAGAACTTTTTTGATGCCTTCGACCGGAGCAGTTTCTGCCATTTTCCGGTATAAGGCTTCAGCGTCCTTTTCCATCTGGATTGAAAATTCAAACATGTCCATTTAGGCCTCCTGTTATTTACGTATGGTCTTATGATTAATTTGCATCCACTGTATAATCATCTTGTCCTGCTCGCAAGTCATTTTGCTCTTATCGCATATTACAATGCATCTGTATTCTTTGTCTTCCTGATTATCATAAACATTGTCTTGTCAACATGCTGGAAAATACTTGTATACACCAGTGCTGAAGGATGATTACACTAACTTGGACTGAAAATGTAGGAGAATATTATATTTACAGTGATCCTCTGTAATCTCCTATCTCCGTTTATGAACTCATCTTCGAGTTAATTCTTTGCCCATCTGATAGGATTTCATCGATGATTGTGCTACAATGTTTTTTTGAAATTGAGCAGGGGGAGTCTCACCTAAGAACAAAGGAGTGAAAAGCAAATGAGCCAGGAATATTCCTTTACCCTGACTGTGCCTTTAGTTGACCTGGAGGCGGCAAGAGAACTTCTTGAGCTGGCACAGCAGATGAACCCAACGGTGAGAATCAGCAGAAAACCAAACCGGAGCGATTATGCCCG
>JABDPQ010000159.1 GCA_013042695.1 Desulfobacterales bacterium
GCTGACAACTCAGGGGCAAAGAAAGTTCTTTGCATCCGGGTATTGGGCGGCACCAAAAAGAGATATGCCGGGATTGGCGATGTCATTGTCATCACGGTAAAAGAGGCACTTCCCCACGCCAAAGTGAAGAAAGGGGATGTGATGAAGGCAGTTATCGTCCGGACCAAGAAAGAAATGAAGCGTATGGACGATACATGGGTGAAGTTTGACGAAAATGCTGCGGTCATACTCTCGGCAACTGGTGAGCCGTTGGGAACCCGTATATTCGGGCCTGTCGCTCGTGAGCTTCGAGGTCTTGGTTTCATGAAGATTATATCCCTTGCTCCAGAGGTTCTATAGCGAGCTGGAAAATGGCCGAAAAGCAATACAGTTAGAAACGATAAATAGGTAAGAAAATGAGAAAGGGTAGAACATACCTGAGGGCCAATGATCAGGTTGAGGTTATTGCAGGAAAGGATAAAGGCAGAGTAGGCAAGATACTCAAGGTTTTTCCTGATACCAGCAAGGCTACGGTTGAACGAATCAATATGATCAAGCGGCATACAAAGCCGCGCGAAATGAACCAGCAGGGTCAGATCGTTGAGCGTGAAGCTCCGATTCATGTATCAAATCTTCAATTGATCTGTCCTGAGTGCACCCTGACCGGTCGAATAGGCAGAAAAATTCTTGAAGATGGGACGAAGGTACGCTGCTGCAAGAAATGCGGTGAGTCACTCGAGAGCAAATAAAGACACGAACAAGGCTGATGCCAGGAGTTATACATGGGTGCACTTAAAGATTATTATTACAATGAATGTGTTCCTGCATTGAAAGAGGAGTTAGGGTTCACCAATATCATGCAGGTACCCAAGCTTGAGAAGATTGTTCTCAATATGGGGCTGGGCGAAGCTGTTCAGAACCCAAAAATCATAGAAGGTGCAGTGGAAGAACTGACCAGGATTGGGGGTCAGAAAGCTGTTGTAACAAAAGCGAAGAAATCTATTGCCGGCTTTAAATTAAGAGAAGGCATGCCAATTGGTTGTCGTGTCACACTTCGAGGAGACATGATGTATGAATTCTTCAGTAAACTTGTTAATGTCGCGCTTCCACGGGTTCGTGACTTCAGGGGAATCTCGCCGAAAGGATTTGACGGACGTGGCAATTTTTCCCTTGGGGTTAAGGAGCAGATCATTTTCCCGGAAATTGATTACGACAAGATTGACAAAATTAAAGGTCTGAATATTACCATCGTTACCTCAGCACCGACTAATGAAGAAGGTCGGTCGCTTTTGCAGCTGATGGGAATGCCGTTTAAAAAATAATTTCTGAATAACGAGTCTTTTGCAAAATGATGATTTTCGTTCAAAGTCAAGGCATGCGAAAAATTTTGCCGCAGGCATATAATTGTTATTCCGAGGATAAAATTTTAAGCATAACGTAGAGGTTGAACGAAAAGGGCGTTTTGCAAGTGGCTCTTACGAATACTATTGAGTTATTGGAGGCAGGTTTGGCTAAGAAATCAATAATTGCTCGGGCACAACGTGAACCTAAGTTCAAGGTTCGGAAATATAATCGATGCCCGCTTTGTGGACGTCCTCGGGCGTACATTAGAAAATTTGGGGTATGTAGGATCTGTTTCAGGGCGCTGGCGTCAAAAGGCGAAATAACAGGCGTGACCAAGTCAAGCTGGTAACGGTACCACTGCCACTGATCAAGTCAAACGATTGATATAAAGAAGGAGTTTCGCGATGTCAATGAGCGATCCCCTGGCAGATATGCTGACCAGGATACGTAATGCAGCAATGGTAAAATTCGATTCGGCTAAAATGCCGAAATCAAATGTAAAGGTAAACATCGCCAAAGTGCTCCAGGAAGAAGGCTATATTATCGGCTATGAAGTTTCCGATGAAGGGCCCCAGGGAACTTTGACGATTAACTTGAAGTACGGACCGAATGGTGAGCCTGTAATCACAGGTATTAAGCGGATCAGTAAACCAGGATTGAGACAATATGCTAAGGCAGGTGCCATCCCTGCTGTGTTAAACGGGCTTGGCGTTGCCATTGTCTCGACATCCAAGGGCATTGTGACCGATCGTACTGCGCGTGAATTGAATATTGGTGGCGAGATTCTTTGTGAGGTGTGGTAACACCGGCACGTAACGGAGGGAAAAATGTCTCGAATAGGAAAAATGCCCATCCCTGTACCAGCAGGGATCAAGGTTGAGATTAAGGGTCAGGATATCTCAGTTACAGGGAAAAAGGGTGCGTTGAGCCGCACGGTGCATCCTGAAATAAGTGTTGTATTGCAGGATGGTGAAGTGTTGGTGAGCGGAGGAGAGAACAATAAAAAAATCAACGCGTTTCGCGGATTAACCAGGTCACTGATCAATAATATGGTTGTTGGTGTCGATCAGGGATTCAAGAAGGTGCTGATTATTGAAGGTGTTGGCTACCGTGCCAGCGTTTCAGGAAAGACACTATCGTTAACAGTTGGTTATTCAAACCCTGTTGAATTCAAACTACCTGATGGCGTTACTGGTGTTGTAGAAAATAATACCAAAATTACCCTTGAATCGATAGACAAGGAAATTTTAGGAATGACAGCTTCAGAAATTCGCTCGGTTCGCAAGCCAGAGCCCTACAAGGGCAAAGGTATTCGATACGAAGACGAACATATCGTCCGTAAAGCCGGCAAGACGGGCGCTGCGGCTGCTGTTTAAGAAACTGTTAAAGAGTGAGCCTTTTGCAAAATGATGATTTTCGTTCAAAGTCAAGGAACGCGAATAATTTTTACCGCAGGCATATAATTGCTATTCCGAGGATAAAAATTTAAGCATAACGCAGAGGTTGAACGAAAAGGGCGTTTTGCAAGTGGCTCGAGTGATTCTAATTCATTGGTTGAGATAAAACAATGGCAAAAACAAATCCCAAGAGCA
>JABDPQ010000166.1 GCA_013042695.1 Desulfobacterales bacterium
CCTGAATATTTCATGAAAAACAGAACAGATTATTTAAAATCATATTAATATCATAGTGATATGCTTGATTACGAGCATATGACCGAGGATACAGTTTGTACCATAAATCAAGAAAATCTTTTTGTACCATTTTCACCCTTCGGGCGAGCCTGCCAAGCCCATGGACTGCGTTATAAAGGGTTCGCGGTAGTATACCTACCGCTTCAACCTTTATGCCTTGCCCATGAACCCGCCAGACTCGTGAAATATCCAGGCTAGGACTAAAGCAGTCGATGGCGCTATTTCAAATCCTCTCGTATCGCTTCAGCGCATTTTCTTCCTGACAACAGCGCCCATTGCGTTCCCGGCAGGCTCTGGTATTCTCCGCAGACTCGGATACATCCATTGATGATATCAGGCAGCGTATATGGATCTGCAGTCGGAGGATTCTGGTTTGGCAGGGCGTACTCTATCTGATAGGTGTGCAGATGTCTCAGATCATGCATCCCCTCGCCAAACCACTGCAGGAGCTGCGTTCTCACTTTGCTTTCAAGATCTGAATCTCCAATGTGATCTTCACCCAGAACAACTGCTGTAACCAGGGTTTTACCCTCAGGGGCATAATGGGGTGAAACCAGACTGGGTAAGGCAAGATTGTTGATGGGTCCGGTAGTATCTCCATTGAGAACAAGAAATGGATTGTTGAACGGAGGTTTCCAGTTACAGCTATAGTAAAGACAAGACTCTCCTCTTGATGAACCGGAATGAGGTAATTTCAGCAGTTTTTCCACTACCGGACGTGATGTTGCCAGCACGATCATTTTTGCTTCAAGACGGCTCCCGTCTGCAAGAGTAACTGAACCACTCGACACTGACTCTACCTTACTGTTCAGTCGTATGGTGTCTTTTGGCAGGGAGGAAGCCAGTTGTTTGGGGATCTCTTCCATGCCAAAGGCTGGCAGAGCCGCATCGCCAGATGAGAAAACCCTGAATATATACTTCAAGACGCGGCTTGATGCCTTAATTGACTGATCAAGACAGGCCCCAGCGAAAAAGGGTACAAAAAATCGTTGTATAAACTGTTCAGAGAATCCCCACTCATGAAGAAAATCAATGGTTCTTTCCTCAGGTTGAGAAAAGATATCCTCAAAAGAGCCGCGTGTCACAGATCGCCCGAGCCGAAGCATACCGAGACGATCTTTGAAACTTCCAATCGGTGAAAAAGCGGTTGAGAAAAAATGGGCGGGATGGTGGCGCGGATCTGCTATGATATGAAACCTGCCATTCCATCGAACTGCCACCCCTGCTGGGAATCTGCGCAAGTCAAGCCCATTATAATCCAGTGCTGCCTGTGCTTCAGGGTAACCGGTCTGCAAAACCTGAAAACCACGATCAAGCAGAAAACCATCTACCTTATCTGTCTTGACTCGTCCACCCGGTCGATCTCCCGCCTCAAGAATGAAACATGAAACACCATTCTTATGAAGCTCCCGGGCACAGCTCAATCCTGAAAGCCCGCCGCCAATAATGATGACATCACATTCCATTTCGGAAAGACTCCCCTGCTAAAGTAAATGTAATCGTTCAGACTACGACAATTGCTCAATTAACGGGGGCTGCAGCAACCCCTTGAGCCATCGCTGAGGCCACCCTTGTATTCCGTTCTCTGCCCCAAGCAGGGCCCCAAGTATGGCACCTCTGCCGGCATTATCTCCGCCACACATGGTGTTTGCAATCAGTCCCCTCTCGGGATTTTCTGGGTATTTTACGGCCAGATACAAAATAGCAGGCAGAGCATGTTCCATATAGCATGCTGAAGAAAAATGTCTGCCGACAACGACCTGATCCGGATAGTGCAGCAAGGATTCAAGTGGATGCTTGGCAAAGCCATAGGTACACTCGCTGCAGTTGTGTGAAATGGCATCGGCAAGCGACCTGTCATGCAAAACATCAAGAATGATACTTGCAACGAGATTACCCCCCTGTTCCATAACGCTGCCACCATGTGTGAGTGCAAGATGCTGCAGTGCCGTTGTTTGCGCGTCATCAGCAGATTCAGCCAACCTAATTGCCACCGGCAGCATCTGGGTGAGGCCACCAATGTGTTTTTCGTCTGTTCGGCCGCACTGCAGCGGTGCCATGCCGTTGCCGTAGTTGGTGAAGAAATGTCTGAGATATTCTTCCACATAGGTATCTTTATGAGTACCGGGAGTGGTCATAAATGCGATCAACCGGTCCAGCCAAACTTCAGCATCATATGACTTTTCACCTTGCAGTAGATCTAAAACTTCCCCAGCCAGTTTAACGTTGAGGGTGTTTTCTCCTGCCTGAAGAAATTGATGATAATGAATTCCTCGCTGACCCCAATACTGCGCCTGATCATGCAATATATCTGAGGTGGTGCTTGCAGGTATATAAGAGGATCGCCAGAGTATTGAATCCGGATGCGGGTTGCGCGGTTTACAATAGTCTGTGACCTCGCCATAATCCCTTTGCAGCGCCTGTGTATTGTAATACCAGTGAACGGGCATGGCTAGCGCATCTCCGATAAACATGCCGAAAAGGGCCCCGGCAACCCGGTCTGAAAATGAAATTAAATGTCCCATACCAGTTATAGTAAAGTCTTTTCAAGAAGCTTCAAGCAGAGAGACAACAGGTGATGGAGAAAAGTCTCAAATAATGTAACCAGTAACAATAATGATCGTTTCCTCTCGTATTATGCTGCTTTTTATTCCCTATTGCCCGACAAGAGCTTTGGTTTATTATTTTTTATGATTACGTTTGATGGTGGCTAACTCACAAACAGAAAAGGCCAGAGCAAATAAGAACTGGCAGAGTTACATAAAAAAAAATCGTTACATAATCTTAGGAAGGTGCCTATGAAGCTTAAAGACTTTTTTACAAACCGCTCAGGAGTGGGGGTACTTGCCACTGCGAGCGAAACAGGTGCGGTTGATGTGGCCGTTTACTCAAAACCTCACTTTCTGGATGGCGAAACCATTTCATTCATTATGCGTGATCGACTCACCCACGCGAACGTCCAATCAAACCCCTATGCAAGTTATATATTTATTGAAGCGGGTTCTAAATCTAAAGGCATACGTCTCTACCTAGAAAAAGTAAGTGAGACAGACGATCAGGAGCTCATCGCACCTTTGTCCAGACGCAGCCTTTCACCAGAAGAAGATGAGGCGAAAGGCCCAAAATTCCTCGTAAGCTTTAAGCTGATAAAAGCCTTGCCCGTGCTTGGCGGCGAAGAAATTGTCGTAGAACTCTAAATGGCCGGGGGGAGTTAAACTCTTAACAGTTGGCTGAATAGTTGCTTACTGCTTCCCGAGCTTGTTGCGTTGAAAGCGATGAAATATCCGAGAAGAGGCGCCTGCATTCTTCAAGGTTGAGTGATTTGACGAGATTGATTGAACTGATTTCATTGCGCAGATGAGGAAAGGAGCGATTTTTATCATCAATCTCTTCCTTGTGAATGATTTTGGTATATATCAAAGATTGACCACAGAGCAGGTTTTCTCGTTTTCGGCTTATCTTTTCGCCAAATATGTAGCAGAGTGTTAGCTGATCACCGGGATTGAGAATAGTTCCTTCCAATTCCAGGTGACCGATGATTTCTTCTTCGATAAATCGGGGATTGAGCAGCCATCCTGAAAGGTTTTTATCGAGCAAGTGGCCAAGATACTTATGTATCGCTCCCACCTCAATGAATATATCTCTGCCCGTTGTTATTGATTCGATAATGGAATTCGCTCGCATCGTATCCCGCAGCTTGAATCTTTGGGCATCGGCTTTGGCAAAACGCTGCATGGCCTCGAGAATGTCGTAGAAATTTCCCGACCGCGAAGACTTATAGTATTCGATAAGCGCGCTAGTAGCATTTCGTTCGGCCTGGTAAACGTCATAGAGTATGGAGGGACGATCTATATCTTCCGGAGAATGGTCTTCAGCAAAAAAGAAATGAATCCTCTCAAGATGCTCTAAAAATGGTTCAAGTTGTATGATGTCTATGTTACAGGAAAATAAATCCTGTAATAAACAATTGTATTTTCGGGAAAATAAAGGATATTCGAGATCTAGCTCAAGCATGTAATCATCAAGATCAGTCTCACCGGCGAGCATAGATTGGAATTGGGGATGAGGTGGCTCTTCGAGAATAATGACATCATGCTCCTTCATGATATCGATGGTCACATCCAGAATTTCAGGACGATGGGTAGAATAACAAAGTGTCAGCTGATTCATGCCAACACTATATAATGTATTTTCAAAAGAACCAGGTTGTCATAAATTGTAAGATTTGAGACTCGACCTGATAGATTCCGATAATCAATTTCCAGAAAATCTGTCAGTCCTCCTCATTACCTTCTATCCGAAGATTGACATGTAGAGTATTAACCTTGGAGAAATGTTAAGAATTGAGATCTTAGAATTGGCTATGTTACGCCTCAATCAACCGGATTAGAGAGTAGAGGGAACGAAGCGAGTATTTACCGGGTTGCCCTTTGATCCCTTTTCTCTAGTTGACACAGGACCAGCCATATCTTATTCTAACATTTCATTTATTTATACCTTTTTCCCATACTATTGTGGTCATCCACTCAAAATTAGAGGCAATGATATGAGACTTCAGCAACTAATACTCCATCTTGTTTTTATTCTATTACTGATTCCCCTTACAGCCAATGCTGAAAGTAATAAAGACTGGGAGTTTGAACTAGCCCCATTCTATCTTTGGGCTATCAATATCAGCGGTGATGTTGGCCTGGTGGGCAGGACATCCAGTACGCAGGTTGAATTCAGCGATGTCTGGGACAATCTTGAAGGGGTATTCACCACTCGCTTTAGTACCGTCTACAAGAAGAAATTCGGTCTGATGGTTGACTACAACTACCTCGATCTTGGTAAAGAAAAGGACAGCGAACGAATCAACCTTGAAGTTGGATTCACTTCGAAGATATTAAATCTTGCAGGGACATATAGGGTGATTGACGACAAACATAGACTCGATGGGCTAGCAGGTATCCGCTACATCTCCATGGATGTCAGTTTCGATTTTCCCGATATCAATCAAGATTTAAGTGGTGATTACAGCTGGACAGATCCTATCCTGGGACTGCTTTATAGATATCCCTTTAATGAACGGTGGGGACTGCGTCTCTATGGCGATATTGGTGGCTTTGGTGTTGGATCAGATTTTACCTGGCAGAGTGTAGCGCTGCTGACCTACCAGCCATGGGAAAACGTGGCTTTCGCCCTTGGATACAGAGCACTGGGAGCTGACTATGTATCTGATGGTAGCAATGCCTTTACCTATGATGCAACGACCCATGGACCGCTCTTTGGTATCGATTTTCGCTGGTAACTAATGGAAAAACAGATCCAATAGCCCCGTCATTTCGACTCCATTTAACTCAAGTCCTGGTGTAGTTCTCTTGTTCCAAGTCTGTTTGATCCCTCCATTTTGGGTAAGAATTATTCCGTATCCTCGATGAAAAAGCTCATAAAAGACCCGCTCTGCCATTTTTTGATAATCGGTGCAGCCCTTTTTCTGATCTTTGATATCGTTCAAGACCCTGGCGATAGTTCACTCAACACTATCACCATCAATACAGCAGATATCAAAGTCATCAAGGCGGACTTTGCCCGCAGGTGGCAGCGCCCAGCGTCAGAGGAGGAACTTTCTGCCCTGATCACTGAATTTGCACGCAATGAAATGGCCTATCGAGAAGCGCTCGCCCTGGGATTAGACCAGGATGACCCAATCATAAAGAGGCGTTTGCGCTCGAAGCTTGATCTGATTGTAGAGGACATGGCCCGACTCTCACCTCCCTCAAACCAGGATCTCACAAAGTTCTTGGATGAGAATTCTGATAGATACAAAGTCCAGCCAAGGATTTCTTTTCGACAGATTTATTTTAATCCTGAGTCTCGGGGTGAACAGACAACAGCCGATATAGCTGCCGCTCTGGATAAACTCAAATCTTCTCCGACACAACAGGATATTCTCACTATTGGTGATGCGACCATGTTGCCGGCTCAACTTGAATTGACCCCGATCACGCTCATCTCCAGACAGTTTGGCCAGATGTTCAGCAAATCTCTGCTTGAGATTGCACCCGAAACATGGATTGGCCCTGTTGGCTCAGGCTATGGACTGCACCTTGTTTATGTGGAAAAACAGGTAGCTGGTTACCTGCCTCCACTCTCTGAAATCCGGGAAGCTGTCGAGCGTGACTGGACATATCAGCATCGGGATAATGTTTTACGGGATGCCTATCGTTTACTGGCAGAGCAATATCGTGTGATTATCGAGACAGATCCTGCAAACCCACAGGAATGGACAGCAGAGGCTGCACAATAGTATGGAGCGTGGCTACTTCTTTTTTCCCATCTTGTTTCTGGTCATTTCTTCGATTCTCGTGTCCACTCCTGCATTCTCCCATGAGAGTCAACCAGGATCCCTCACGATCAGACAGATCGACAATGACCGTTACGATATTTCATATAGAGCCCCCAATTACTATGGAAAACGGCATCCGGCTCAACTACAGTTGCCGGAGGAATGGAAGACCCTGGGCCAGGCAACCGAAAGAAAAATAGGTGATTCAATTGTCTACCATAGGGTTATATCCACCAACCAGAATTCCATTGAAGGCAAAACCATTTCCTTCTCTGGTATTGAGTCAACTATTACCAACATCTTTGTTAGGTTAACAAGGCTTGACGGTACCCAGATGAGCACAGTTGCCAATGCCGCAACTCCTCGTGTAACACTCCGAGGTGAACGCTACTGGTATGTAACAACTGGAGAGTATGTAGCGCTTGGCTTGCACCACATCCTGCTCGGTGTTGATCACCTATTGTTTGTGTTAGGACTGCTGATGATTGTCAGCGGCGGTATGATGCTCTTTAAAACGATAACCTCGTTTACTGTCGCTCATTCGATAACACTTGCTATTGCGACACTTGGCTACGCTCAGGCACCCCTACCGCCGCTGAACGCTGCAATTGCCCTGTCAATACTCTTCCTTGGCCCGGAGATCGTCCGTGCCCGCCGCGGTGAAAGCAGCTTGACCATAAGATTTCCCTGGCTGGTAGCCTTTGCATTTGGGTTGCTGCACGGATTTGGGTTTGCAAGCGGTCTCTCAACTGTCGGAATGCCTGGTGCAGAGTTACCATGGGCACTGCTCTGGTTTAATGTCGGGGTAGAAATCGGCCAGCTGCTCTTTGTTTTTCTTGCCCTTGCCCTTGTTCGGTCCTTCAGGATACTTGAGATCCGCTGGCCTCGATGGGCACTCGCCCTGCCGGGATATACTGTCGGTAGTCTCGGCGCTTACTGGACAATTCAACGAACAGCACTATTGCTGGGGGTTATTTAGCATGAAAGATTCGGTTTACGTCACCGTCCGTCTCGCCGCCTTCTTACTGGTAATTACTTGTATAGGTGTGCCTTCGGCATATGGTCATATCGAACAGGGACAGGCAGCAGGCTTTATGACTGGACTCGAACACCCGTGGTCTGGTTTTGATCACATCCTGGCTATGGTCGCGGTCGGCATTTGGGGAGCACAACTTGGCAATCCCGCCCTGTGGATACTCCCGGTTACCTTTCCCATGATGATGTCACTCGGTGCATTTATGGGACTTGTGGGTATGCCGGTACCAGGTGTCGAGATGGGCATTGCTCTGTCTGCTATCGTTCTTGGCGTCATGGTGATGGGTCAGATTCGCCCCAACCTTGTTATCGCAATGCTGATTGTTGGGGTTTTCGCTATATTCCACGGTCACGCCCATGGTACAGAATTACCACCAGGCCAAAATGGTTTACTTTACAGCATGGGCTTTATAGTGGCTACCGGTATTCTTCATGGCGTGGGAATCCTCATAGGGACTCTTCATCGCTACCATTTCGGCAGGTTTTTCCTTCGGGGCAGTGGTGCCTTTATCTCGCTTATGGGAATAGTGTTCCTCTGGCAGGCGCTATCATGAAGTACATCCGAATTCTCATCACATGTGTTGTTATAGCACTGATCCTCTCACCCACGCCAGTACTGGCACACCTGGTCACCACAGGAATGGGGCCCGTTTACGACGGGATCGGGCACCTGATCCTCACCCTTGAGGATCTTATCCCGGCATGTGCAATTGCCCTTTACGCCGGTGTACTTGGAAGCAGTGCTGGCAGGCAAACCCTGTTCATTTTTCCTGCTGCCTGGTTTGTTGGGGGAATTGCAGGAATCCTGTCCGGAATATCCAATACCCTCCCAATGCCGGCAGTTTCATTTATAATCATCGGGCTGCTGATCGCTGCCGAGATGCACCTGTCCTCAGTACTGCTGGTACTGCTGTTGTCACTCATCGGTGGGATACACGGTTTTTTAAACGGTGTTGCCATAAAAGACGGCCCATCCATTCTGGGCATTGTGGGCATATCAGCAGCACTTTTTGTGATAGTGGCCCTGGTTTCATCGAGCATACATGTCCTCAAGCCTCCCTGGACAAGAATTGTCGTCCGTATATTCGGCGGCTGGATCACTGCCATGGGAATTCTGCTTATCGGCTGGAGTATTAATTCCATGAGTTGAATCAGGCACTCCTTTCATGCCTGATAAAGAGCACTCCTTAATCACCATGCAGATCAAATCAACGAAATCCGTAATAGAGGAATAGCAGAGAAGATGAGACAATCCAAGGTCTGGTCATTGTTCGATGATAGCGACTATCTTGTCCATGGAAATGTATACATGTTTTCCTCTGGCAATGCCGCTCGTATATACACCAATCAGCCAGCAGTTCTTATAGTCAAAATCCACGAGTCTTATCTCAAAATAAATATGTTGTGCCGGTGTGGAAATGGTGGTTCCAACAACATAATTACTTCCCTTCTCAACACCACTGGGGAGGGAACATGTCGCTGAAAATGCAGTAGTTGTGTAAAAAAACAAACATATTCCGGCACTAGCAGAGATAAGTATTTTTCGTATCATCACCTTACCGATTGTTGAATTAGGTTGCTTTAAGGTATTTGTACCCCTGAGGATCACGGAAGTGCCGTTACGTGTGAGCTGATCTTTTGACACCCCTGTCTGATCAATAGGTAAGTCAGGTCAATTCAGAAATCAAGTGAGTAAATAACCAGCATCTGATAGCTTTTGAATACATCTATTATCTCTCAACTGATTTTGCAAAAGGCTCAAGGAAATATTCGTTTTTTCTCCTTGTAATCATTGGTAGTGAGTACAAGGAAACAATATACGCCTATCTTGTTGATAATGTTATCCATGTTGAAATCGGAGCGAGAAGGGCTGAAATGACGAACCAGGACTCCAGTGGCATTTTCAGAGCCCAGGGCAGGCCAGCCCAGAAACCGAGCATCGTCAGAAATTCCGCAGGGAGGTCAAGGTAATCCTTGTTGAAGAATGTTCCGACGATGCCGGTTAATCCGGAGATACCTGCAGCCAGGTAAACCATAAGCGGCGGCAGATAGGAAAATTGAAGGTGCTGGATCAACGTATGCCACCTTTAATCAAAACAGTATTGGAGTTAACGTCTTCAGCCAATTTTTTGTCTCCGGTGACTGAGTAGGTAATTCCTGCGAATCGGCACCTGTCTATCCAGAGTTCTGTATGGCATTACCCTTGTTGCTCGAGAGGTACATAAAATTTGCCGTTCTCTCTTTCAACGAGCAGTAACAGATGTTCTTTGTCCTCGGCCTGGCTGATTCCGTTTTTGACATCCTTGATCGATTCAACCGGCTTGCGGTTAACCTCCACAATGATGTCTCCCGTCCTGATACCTGCATCTGCTGCAGCACTTCCTGGTTCAACACCAACGACAGCAACTCCCTGATCTGTATTGAGGTGATACTGCTCCTTCAGTTCAGGGCTCAACTCGTGGAGCTGCATACCCCACTTGCCTTTACCAGCCCCGAAATTCTCGGACCGGGATCCATCAGTTGCTAATTTTCCCACAACTACCGGGATTTGTTTTTCCTGGCCGTCTCGCAGGATTGTAACGTCAACTTCGTCTCCTACTGGTGTGGCTGCAACCTTAGCAGGCAAATCCTGGCTATCTTGAATATTTTTACCATTAAAATCAATGATGATATCCCCGCGCTTAAGGCCGGACTTTGCCGCAGGGCTGTCAGCTACAACGTCTGCAACCAATGCACCTTCCGTCTTCTCAATACCGAGGGCCTTGGCAAGATCATCAGTTATTGTCTGAATGTTAACGCCGAGATAGCCACGGGTTATTTCACCATGATCAACCAGTTGAGGAATGAGCGGCTTGGCTGTGTCGATCGGGATTGCGAATCCAATACCCTGTCCCTGTGGGATAATAGCGGTGTTGATCCCAACAACTTCACCTTTCAGGTTGAAAAGAGGCCCTCCCGAATTTCCGGGATTAATAGATGCGTCGGTTTGAATGAAATCATCATAAGGTCCCGCTCCTATCACACGCCCTTTGGCACTGACAATTCCGGACGTGACCGTGTGGTTAAGTCCAAAAGGATTTCCGATGGCAACAACCCAGTCGCCGACCTTTAACTTTTCAGAATCCCCAAGTGTTGCTGAAGGCAGATCTCTTTTGGTCTTAACTTTTAAAACTGCCAGGTCGGTTTTTGGATCCCGACCAATAACTTCTGCTGCAAACTCTTTATTGTCAGCAAGTGTTACCGTCACTTCCTGGGCATCCTCTACCACATGATTGTTGGTGAGAATGTATCCATCCTCACTGATGATGACGCCCGAACCTGCTCCCTGGGAACGATAATCTCTTGGCATCTGAGGATGGCCTTGAAAAAAACGACCGAAAAATTCTCCAAAAGGATCTGCGTGTATCTGTGGGTGTCTGAAATCAGCCTTTTCAACCTTTGTCACTTTAACATTTACAACTGTCGGACTGAGATTGTCGGCAAGTTCAGCAAATGAGCTTGGAATTGCCAGCTGTGTTGACTCCGTTACCTGCACCTTCTCGTCTAAACTGCTGGCAATCGAAGATGGCGTCCCTTGAAAGCCATATGCCATAAGGCAACCTGCCGCAAAGAAAGGCAGCCCAGCGAGTAACAACCTCTTCGGTCGGAGTCTCTTGATTTTAGTCTGTTGAATACTGTTCCTATCCATTTCATACCTCCTTGTTAAAATAATCTTCGTATATCCGATCATGAGAATCTCTGATGTTCTCATGAGTCAAATAATAGAACGCCAAGATTAAAGGAGGATTAACTGAAAATGAAAAGTATGAAATGTTTGCGAAAAGGTAACGATTTCTGAGACCAGAGGCTGGTAGGAATTTCTCACGAGCAACAAAAAACTATCGTAACAACGGAAGTTTGAGCTAGGGAAGTATCGCTGGCAGGTGAACTGAGAAAGTTGATCCGACTCCGGGACTACTTTCAACATTGATCGTTCCTCCATGAGCCGCAACAATTGAAAGCGCTATGCTGAGCCCGAGACCGACCCCCTCCTTACCTGCAGCAGAGCGACTTTCAGAAAGACGATGAAAGCGGTTGAAGATGAGCTTCTGCTCATTTGTTGGAATGCCGGTACCCGAGTCAGCGATTTGTATAACAGCCCACTTTTCTTCCTGCAAAAGAGTTACTTCGATAACTTCATCACAATGACTGTGTTTGATGGCGTTGGTTAACAGATTCAAAAACACCCGCCGTAAATGTTCACCGTCTCCCTTGACGCTAAAAGGATCGATAGGTTTGAATTTGAAACGAAGTGACCGATTAGTTGCCAATGGAGTGAGTTGCAGCAGCGTTTTCTCGAGCAACTCATTTAAATCGATCAATTGCAGATCGAAACGAAGCATCCCGGAATCTGCACGTGCAAGAAGAAGAAGACCTTCAACCAGGTGATTGATCCTGTCTATTTCCTCCAGCCCACTGGTAAGAACTTCCTGATATTCCTCGGGACTCCTTGGTTTAAGAAGTGCAACCTCCATCTCGCCCTTGAGGATGGTAAGCGGGGTCTGCAGTTCATGCGATGCATCCGCACTGAACCGACGCATCTGGTCAATGGCTCCGTGCAATCTATCAAGCATATCATTCAGTGTCCGTGCTAATCGGTCGAGTTCATCGCGATTGCCACTTTCCTGGAGCCGCTGGCTCAGGTGTTCACCACTGATCTTTTTGGCAGTTTGAGTCATTCTGTCAACTGGTCTGAGCGCTCTTCGGGCCAGAAGCCATCCACCCCCTCCGGCCAGAATAAGGCCGAGCGGAAACACCGCCGCCATGATCAACAGGAACCTGTGTCGTGTCTTGTACATGTTTTCAAGAGACATGCCGACTCGTATCAGGTTAACGAGCCGGCCGGAATCGATAACCGGCATCGTCAGGACTCTAACAGGAACAGTTTCATCAATCATCATCGTTTCGAAATGGGATTCTCCACGAGTCGCCCGTTCGAGTTCCTGAGGGCTTATTGGGAAATCAGCAGAAAGTGAGTCCGGCTGCTCCGGCTCAAATCGTCTTCGGGGATCCAGGATATCAAAATGGCGTTCAAGGGGTGAAAAACCGAAAAAGCGCCGGAATAGGTCGTCCACCTCGGAAGGGTAAAACGAGTTTCCCTCTGATCTGATCTTGTCTGCCATTATGCTACCGATACTGTTCAGAGCGTAATCCATGTCCCGGGAAAGACTATAGACAAGCAGACCATATGTTATACTTCCTGCGAGAAGAAACGTCAGTGTCAGAAGACCTGTGTACCAGAAGGTAAGTTTTGATCCGATGGATTGGATACTCATTTTCTACTCTGCCTTTAATACGTAACCCACACCCCTTACGGTGTGAATTAATTTCGGTTCGTTGCCGGCATCTATTTTTTTTCTCAGGTAGTTCACATATACATCGATGATGTTGGTTGTCGTCTCAAACCCACCATCCCAGACATGATCAGCAATCATCGTTCTGGTTACGACTCGTTCTTTACTGCGCATCAGATAATCGAGCAGGGCGAACTCTTTTGCGGTAAGGTCAATTACCTGGTCACCTCGTGAGACAATACGCCTGGCAGGGTCCAGGGTCAGATCAGCTACCTGCAGGACAGGAGCCTCTGTCTTGCTTTGCCGCCGAAGCAGCGCCCGTACCCTGGCGCGTAATTCCTGAAAGGCGAAGGGTTTTGGCAGATAATCGTCGGCTCCCGTATCAAGACCAATCACCTTGTCTTCAATGGTTGCCCGAACAGTGAGAAGGAGGATGGGAGTTGTGATGTTTTGATTTCGTAACTCTTTGAGTACTGTCAGACCACTTTTAACCGGCAAGTTGACGTCCAGAATAATCAGGTCATAAAACGTGTCGAGCCCCATATAGAGACCAGCTTCTCCGTCTGATGCCCAGTCAACAGCGTACCCTTCTTCCTCCAGCCCTTTTTTTATAAAACTTGCCACCTTTTTTTCATCTTCCACCAGAAGAAGTCTCATCAACCCACGCTCCCTGGCAAAGCGATCATTTTGTTCCTGGGTCTAAATAACTCAGTGATCATCGGTCGTTTCCACCCATTCAATTGCTCTTTGCTCTAGAAAGTCATAGAAAGGGTTGTGCCTCAGTCGAAGTAGCCAATCATAGGGTATTCTGAGCAGGTCACGCTCGCCTTTAATAGCCATCTGGCCAAGAAAGGCAATACTACCTTCAGATGGTGGTTTACTGCCATAAAGTGGATCATCTGGAGGAAAGGGGAGTGCGACATGGGATAAAGAAATCACCCCTTCAGGCCATCTATGGTTTAAAAAACTCATCGCATCATGTGAAGATGAAAACGGGGGTTTACTTTTTGCGACGACGGCAAGACTCTCAGGGTCTTTATTGGTAACAAGAGTGAGGCGAAAAGGTAAGTCCTTTTCGGCCATTAAGCGAGTGGTCAGCGGTCCTGGGTCGCTGACAAGTAGTGCTGATTTTGCAGCGAAACGATTTATATCAAACAATACCAGCTCGTGATTTTCACTATTGAGAGGAATGAGTAATTGATCAAGGACAGCATTCACTGAAACGGTTGCATCGACAGCGGATTGAAAGGTCAGCACTGGTGGAAATTTATTCGGATCATTCTTTCTTGACCAGTCGGTGAGTCTTCTTGCAACGTCACGGGTAATCAGGTGCACCTGGTTACCGGCGTTGGTGGCAAAAGAGTTGTATTTGTAGGGATCAAATTCAGGTTGAACTGAAAGCCATGCCAGGTGATCGAGCCCTGGGAAAGCGGAAAGCTGATCTTTGAATCCGGCCAGTCCGGCGGCAGGATGAATGCCGATGGCAGGTGAAATAAGGATGAGACTGGATGGCAGCGGCGATATTTTTCCCTTGAGAGCATCAAAGGTATAATCGAGGGCAAGTGGTGCGCCGGTTGAGTAGCCGATAATATGAAGGGGGCGCCCTGCTGTTTTTGCCTTGATATGATCCGTCGCCAGCTGAACAGCGCCAGCCATGTCTTTCCAACTCAGGTCGGTAAGTCCTGAGGGGGCTGTGCCGTGACCGGGAAGGCGAATTCCGATAACCCAGTACCCCCTTTTATGAAATGTTTCCCCGAGAGCTCGCAGGCTGTAGGGAGAATCAGACATCCCATGTAGGAGCAGCAGACCACCGACAGGATCATCCGCTGGCAACTCAAAAGATCGGTTCCAGTTTGGTACACTGGACAGTGGGTTCGTACCACTCCCCTCACTGTATCTATTGAGCTCAAATCCTTTACCGGTGTCTGTCTGAGCAACGACTTTCTGCTCAAGTTCAGCAAATAATCGATCTTCCAACCTCATGTACTGTTCCCAGGAGTATATGGTACCAAGTTTTTTCTCAGTGAACTCCTCTGTCAATTCTGCAGTATGCCAGACCATCATCTGTTCGCTGTCTTCTCTGAGGAGAAAGAACAGAATGATAGCCGCTATACCAACCAGAATTAACCATTTGAACGATGTTGAATTTCGCTTTTTAGGTGCTATCGGAGAGCTCATCTTTTTAGTTTTTTTTAAAGCATTACGCTCGTATGTGTTGAGAATAGTACCAGGATTGGCCCGAGGGCAAAATATCCTAATGAGACAATTTATCTGCCGCTGGTCAATATTGAGTATCCTCGACCATCAGGTGTTTCTATCTGGTACTCTGTTCGGCTCCCCACTATACCGCCATTGACAAGTCTGAGGTACAGATCATCAAAAAATTCAGGAGTTTCCAGGCTGAAATTATGGAAATTTCTGGTTCGATTGATAGGCGTGACATCGACGATAGAGACAAGTTTTTCATCTGGTTCTACCAGTGCAAATATATCGGAAGCCGTTTCAATTTCATTGTCATCGTCGGTGCTGAACGTACTTTCTCCCAAACGTCTTCCCCTGTTTATCAGCCGGCTCATCAATAGTGCACGGTCGTTTGACGATACATACACAGTGAGATATTGAGACAGTGCTGAAATTTCTTGTTTGAACTGTTCATTGAAACGGTTCCTGTCAACATCAGGAGCTGTTAACACGACGTTCTCAATCTCAGGTTCTATGTCGGCATAGTCAGAAGTTTTATAAAGATCAGTGAATGCGTGTACCACCACCTGGGCCCCCATACTGTTTGCGACAATCCAGATCCTATCAGGCTTTACATGTTCGTTGATGAGTCGAAGGCTTTGAGCAAGTGCTGCACCCGACTCGCTCGCGGTCCTTTGGGCCCGCAAATAGCCACGTGGGCCTGACCCCTGATTTCCCGGCCAGTCGAAGGTCACGACAGGGGAGTCAATATCCATTACATGCCCCAGGAATGCTGTTTTGCTGAGTGCTGAGGGAAAGCGTTCTCGAAAACCGTTTATGTTGATGAGAACTGATCGAAATGGTGAACGGGCAACTTGATCGCCAAGCTGTTCCAGAAATCCGTCCTTGGAAAGGATGTCTACCCGTTTCAGCTGAATTGCCTCATTTTGGAACCAGTCGGTAGGGTTGACGAGCATGCCAATACTCAGAGCGGGCTCAATTTCAGTATCAAAAAGGCCAAAGGTCAAAGAATCCTTTCGTTCATTACTGAAGCGCTCTTCTATTGGTCCGGCTTCGTCTGGCAATGTACGGTTGGTTATAAAAAAGAAACGAAACGTCCCCTCTTCATCTTGTTGGGTTACCTGCATTCTCCTGAATTGAAAGGATTCGGCACGCTCAAGGGCCAGACGGGTCGGCCGATAAAAAAAAGCAGCCACTCCAAGCAGTATTATAACAGCAAACGCTATCCCAATTATCACTCGACGTTTCAGTGTTGACATTGTTCCTTTCTTCTTTGCTGATTTTGAATTTTAATAAAGATCATTTCCTGGTTGGTCAATGTATCGCAGATGTAAGCCATTAGCAACCCTAGGGTATGCGATCGTGGAGCATAGCTTACCGGGATAACTATATCTTCTGTTTCAAACGCTCAACAATGATAGGAACTGCTGGAGGTGTACGTTTGCTATCTTCAGAAATATTGCGAATCATTGTCAGGTGTGTCCCGTTTACTGTCACGTGTGGTATTCCTGGGAGGCGAGTTGATTCAACGGTCACAAGCCCATCACCCAGTCCGTGGGACATTGATAGTAACGAGTTACTGACACTGTTTATCTCACTTAGATGGTCCGGACCGACCATTTGAGAAATTGAGTCCCGCCAGCGATTAATATCCTCTTCGCTCCAGGGTGTGGTGACACCGGCAACAACCAGCATTTCCATTATCTCAGGATGAGGCCTGCTGTTCAACTCAGTAAGAAACATACTGCCCGGCAGCAGATCAATTTTGGCCTCACCTGCACCGTCCAATATGAAAGCTAAAGAGTTGGACTGTCCTTTGACCAGTCGGTCCATGTGGTCACGGATTTCACCAAAAATCCTGAACCGAACCATTTGTGATCCGTGATTCGGTGTACCAACCATGATGAATTTTTCAACCTTTGGGACCTTTTCCCGTTCAGCCAGGCTACCATAATTCATTTCGGGATTGGTCAACATTTCACGGGTGACAAGTCCCCCCATGCTATGGGCTACTATATTGATTTTAGTTATGCCGAGAGCTCTCAGTTTTTTCAATTCTTCCAAGAACAGCTGTGTTGATTCTGCTATTGGTTGATCATTCGGGTAGTTCATCAGCCATATATCAAATCCTTCTTCGACCAGTGTCGGAGCAAGCGTCTGCCAGACCTTTCCGGGATCGTCCAGACCGTGTATCAAGACAGTTGAATGTTTTGATCTCCCCCCGCTGTCAGCTTTATCTCCGATGTCTGATAATGAAAACAGGCCGATGGTATGAGAGTATTGTTCTGCCTGTTCTGGGAATTTTTCAATAATGGTTTCACGGAGCCGGTTGCGAAGCTCCTTCTCTTCTTCAGCGTAACGGTGACTGACAACCTGGAAAGCGATCAGGAGCAGGACGATTGTACCGCCTGCCCAAAACCATATTTTCTTTTTTCTGGCCATATTATTTTTATCCCCCATGCTCATACCTCTCGATTAGCTCTGAAAGGTTCTTCAATAGTATCATCCACCATGAGATTGAGGCCTGAAGTTGCAGATATGAGGTGGAGATACCAAAAAACGCTAATGTATCAATAACCTCCCAGCGATACAAAAACGTTCTGGTAAAGATTAACCCGTTTTCAGTGTCAAGCAACACCTGGTAGTAATAAAACGGGCGGATGGACCTCGAAAGAAGATAGGAAAAAACGTGATTGATTGTTAAAAATTCTTTAGTTTCAAAGCTATCTTCCCCGTTGTCTGATTCGCTGAATACCGGATTGATCCGGGCAGTCAGGTTTACATCACTGATTTCTCGGGCCCCATTTTCGGTTCAGAAAAGAGCATGGCAGCGTTAGATGAACTACAAAAGATACAATCATTATGAAAAGGGGAAAACTGCCTCTTGCATAAGCGAGCATGTTGTCTTAACATTTGAGATTGTTGTAGATAAGCCACCATCCATGACTGACGAAATAAAAAAATGAAAGGAGGTAGCAATCAATGCTCAGGAAACTCAAAATTACAGCCATAATAGCAGCTCCTGCTTTTGCAGCGATTGTCTCTACTGCGATTGCCTCACCATACGATGTTGAAGTCAAACCTGAACTATTTCCAGACAAGAAAATTTACTCTCCCTTTGTCGACAGGAGCTATCCCGATCAAGTGTTGTTTGGAGATTCCCATTTTCATACGAATCTATCATTTGATGCAGGGCTTATTGGGACCAGACTTACGGCTCATGAGGGATTTCGGTTTGCAAGAGGTGAAAAGGTTATCTCAAATACCGGTCAGCCGGTTCAATTAATTCGCCCCCTCGATTTTCTTGTTATCACTGACCATGCTGAGTTTATAGGGTTAGCACCTATGATCCAAGAGTCTGATCCTAACCTTCTGGCTGACCCGTGGGGGAAGTCCATCTATGATTTATTTAATTCCGGCCAGGAAGGGCGTATGCAGGCCTTTGGAGAGATAATTGAAATTGGAACCGTAACCATGGTCAATCCTTTTAGTAGTGACAAAGCCGCCATTAATATCTGGCAGAATTTTGTTGAAATCGCTGATACCTACAATGAGCCTGGTCGCTTTACCGCCTTGACTGGTTATGAGTGGACCTCCACACCCAAAGGAAACAATCTTCATCGCTGTGTCATCCTGGCTGATGGGGCAGACATAACAAGTCAGACGCACCCTTTCAGCACGTTTGATAGTCAGGACCCTGAAGATCTCTGGAAATACTTAGCCCTCTATGAAGAGAAAACGGGTGGCCGGGCCATGGCAATACCCCACAATGGTAATTTGAGCAACGGTTTGATGTTTAATGGCAAGACATTCAAGGGAGAGGATATCACCCGTGAATATGCCGAACGCCGTATGCGCTGGGAGCCTTTGTATGAAATGACTCAGATTAAAGGTGATGAAGAAGCTCATCCCTTTCTTTCACCGGATGACGAGTTTGCCGATTTCGAGAACTGGGACGTGAGCAACCTTTCCGGGACGGCAGCCAAAGAAGACTGGATGCTCCAGTATGAGTACGCTCGTCCGGTTCTTAAACTTGGCCTGAAACTTGGTCAAGAACTTGGTGTTAATCCATTCAAGTTCGGGCTGATGGGTACTACTGATACTCATACGGCTCTGGCCACCACTCGAGAAGAGAACTATTTCGGGAAGTATCAGCATACCGAACCTTCTGCAGATCGACACAACAGCGAGGTTATTCCGGCAGAAGACCCCGCACTACGAATCATGACCTCCCAGGAACAAGCTGGGAGCCTGATGGGGGTTTGGGCGCGTGAGAACACACGACGGGATATCTTTAACGCGATGCAGCGTAAAGAAGTATACGCCACGACCGGAACCCGCATCAGGGTAAGAGTCTTTGGCGGCTGGGATTTCACTGACGATGAAGTCAGCCGACCAGATTTCGTGGATCAAGGCTATAAGCGCGGGGTACCAATGGGCGGTGATCTCAGGAATGCACCTGATGGTAAACCACCCAGTTTCATGATACGTGCGCTGCGTGATCCTGATGGCGCGAATTTGGATCGTATTCAAATAATTAAAGGTTGGCTTGATGCGCAGGGTGAAACCCATGAGCGCATCTATGATGTTGCGGTATCCGGCGACCGAAAGATAGACGATGACGGACGTAGTCGTGAACCTATCGGCACTACAGTGGATATTGAAAACGCTACGTATACAAATACCATCGGTGAGGCGCTGCTCGCCGCATATTGGCAGGACCCGGAATTTGATCCAGCACAATCCGCTTTCTATTATATACGGGTACTCGAGATCCCGACACCTCGCTGGACCACGTATGATGCCGCTTTTTTCAATATTGAACGTCCGGATAATGTTCCGGCAACCGTTCAAGATCGCGCGTACACTTCTCCGATCTGGTATACGCCGTAATAAAGAAGGAGAACAAAGGGGATCCCTTGGAGACTTCCCCTTTGTTCACTCAGGTAATCCAAAGTGTTCTGACATTTGCTTGCTGGCATGCGTGACCAATAGCAGTTGCTCTATTGCATGTGCAGCCAAGAATGACTCACTATCGAGACCTTCAAATCATCATCTCTATACCCCCGTTATAATTGAGTTGTTCAAAGATGAAGCGGTAGTTCAGCTAGCGAGAAACAGCAATTTCGCTTTGTCATGATCATTGCATGATAAATAAAAGGCTGGATGGGCGCAACAACAGTAATCTGATCCATCTCGACTCAAAGAAAACGCATGTTACTTGACACAATTACCGATATTCTGCCCATGGCGGTTGCATCGCCCTGAGTCCATTTCCAATTGCTGCAGTTGTGTCCATTTTACTCTCCACCAACATCCACAAAGCGTCTGCATTCCTACTGGGTTGGTCAACCGGCATCTTGGCGGTTGGCCTGCTGATGCTGCTTCTCCCTGGGTGGAGAATGCTCAATGGTATAACAGTTCAACTGTCTTATTATATTCAGAGGTCAAACGATGGGAGATCAACGCTGGATATGATAGCATTCAAGGATGGCCAAACAACAACTGGTGCGTTGATAATGGCTGATGCAGACATAGTCTGGAACATCATCACAGATACCCATCTGTGGCCGCAATGGGGGCCTTCTGTTTCAGTGATTGAATGTGCCGACAGGTTTATCAATGCAACAAGCAGAGGTCGATTACAAACATCACTGGGGGTCTGGCTTCCATTTACTATTACGGCCTTTGAGGACATCCACTTCTGGAGTTGGCGCATAGGTGCTATAGAAGCTACCGGACATCGAGTCAGAAAGGAAGGGGATCACCAGTGCATACTAACTTTCAGCATGCCATGGTGGTCGACTCCCTATATTGTGGTCTGCAATAGAGCACTTCGCCACATCAAGAAAATGGCCGAATCATATCCCCCACCTGATATGCAGCAGCAGTGAAACCTACTTTAATCAAAAAACTATTTGGATAAAAACCATGTTATCACTTTTTGAAAAAACTCCTTGTTTACTACTCGTCAGACAAACGTTCCTCATTATACTTCTCATATGCTCAGCCGCCATAGATCCTAACCGAGGTTACGCTGCCGAGAATCAGACTGTTTTATGGCAGGCAGTACACTCTGGAAATGTGGTTGTTTTGATCCGTCATGCCATTGCTCCCGGTACAGGCGATCCGGTAGCGTTTACTATTGGTGATTGCCTGACCCAGAGAAATCTCTCTGATACTGGTCGCAGACAGGCTCAAGCCATCGGTGCTCGTTTTCGTGCCAACGGGATAGACAAAGCGCAGGTCTTCTCAAGCCAATGGTGCCGTTGTCTGGAAACCGCAGAACTCCTTGGGCTCGGTACGGTTATAGAACTGCCAGAGCTTAATTCCTTCTTTCAGCAATATGAGCGTCGTGATTCCCAGACTGATAAACTGCGAAAATGGATAAACGGTCAAAGTCTTGATCAGCCAACCGTGCTGGTAACCCACCAGGTCAACATTACAGCCTTGACAGACATTTATCCTGGATCCGGAGAGATGGTTATTGTCAAGAGACTCGATTCTGGAGCGCTCTCAGTTCTTGGCAGAATTCAAACAGAGTAATACGAGGGCGATTGAAGCCTTAGAAGGTCATTTGCTTGAATATAAACCGGATCTTGTTCCATACATGTAGAGGCAACTAGAGCATTTTGTGTTGTATTGACAGCATATTATAATAACATTAGATGAGAACATGCAGAAGCGGGCCTGCAGATGTCAATACTCATGCCATAAGATATATGAAACTATACATCGTTATTCGCATTCCAAAATCAGGAAGCCAATCACTACGAATGATGGTAGAGAAAAGCCTTCCCCAAAGTAATCATTTCAAAATACCTCAGCTGGATATTGACAAAAGCATCAAACGTCATTTGGCTGAGAAATTTCTGGCAAAACGTAAGTTATTTACGGGGTTACTCAGATACCGCGTAATCAGCGAAAAAATGTTTTGGAAAATGATCTCCCGGCGCGCAAATGATGGAGACATGCTCTCAGGGCATATGGTTTATGGGAAACCACAATTATCTGCCTGGAATCTTAACTATATAACCTTGTTGAGAGATCCCATTGATCGAACAATTTCTGAATATTATTATTCGCGTGAGGGGTATCTCAATAGACCGCGCTACAGACAGATGTATCACAAAGGGCATGCTGAGGTCACTGGTACGAGTTCTTTTCCAGAATATTTACAATACCTATGCAGCAATAAAGAACGGTTCAGCAATCCCACAACTCGGTTTGTCACGGGAGTCCATACCCATAAAGACCCTTTTTCTTTCATGATAAAGAACTATTTTCACTTCGGTATTCTGGAAAGATTAGATCTTTTCTCGAACCAATTAGCAGAAAAACTGGACTTTCCTTCTTACGAAGAATGGGAAAACAAGACACGAACGAAGAAAGACTACAAGCTTACTGACATAGACCGAGAACTCCTGCACGATCTCCTTGAAAAAGACATTGAATTGTACAATAAAACCAAAGAATACATTCTCACCAGTAAATGATTTTGATCTTTTGGGGTTTTAATGTGTAATAATAATGTCCTAGAAGACCGCTCATCGCTAAACCCTACCAATCAACAGAAACGGGAAAACAACCCTATGGCTATTAAACTCTGGAGCGCTATCAGTTTTTTGGCAGAATTGAAACAAAGTAATGAGGAGGCGATTCAATTCATTGAGATTATATCCTGGTATCCGCACATGCAGCCAGGTTATGTTGGACATGAAAATATTACTTTACCTCTCAGCGTAGGTTGTGTTGAGTAACGGCTCATAATCGCTCGTTTGGCATATACAATGAAAATATCCATAATCTTAGGTACTCGTCCCGAGGGCATAAAATTGGCTCCGGTTATTCTGGAGCTTATGAAAGCACCTGATATAGAATGCCATGTTTGTGTTACTGGCCAGCATCGGGAAATGTTGGATCAAGTACTCGAGGTTTTTGGTATTATTCCGAACGGGAATTTGCAATTGATGGAACATAACCAAACCCTGGCTGGCTTCACTGCACGAGCAATTGAGGCTATTAATGATTCTTTGCGTGACGACAAGCCGGATCTTGTTCTCTTACAGGGTGATACAACTACAGCATTTAGTGCGGCATTGGCAGCATTTTATAACCACATCCCGACAGCTCATGTAGAGGCAGGACTGCGGACATTGGACATGAAATCCCCCTGGCCAGAAGAAGCAAATCGAGTCTTAGTCTCACGTCTTGCACACCTTCATTTTGCACCAACTCAATCTGCTCGGCAGAATCTATTGCAAGAAGGGATTTCCGATAAAAGAATTACGGTGACGGGAAACTCCGTTATTGATGCTTTATTTATCGCTTTGGAAAAAGTTAAGAAAAATCGACCAATAACTCCAGGCCTGCCAAATTTTCTCCAATCGGCAGGTCAGAATAAAACAAATTCCCCAAACATTGTACTGATCACAGGACACCGTCGCGAAAGCTTTGGTCAGGGGTTTAAAAATATATGCCTTGCTATTGCAGAGCTGGCAAAGCGTTTCAGCAATCACCATTTTGTCTATCCAGTGCATCTGAACCCTCATGTTCGCCGTCCAGTTATGCAAATGCTCGGCGAAACGAATATGCTGGAGAAGAAGAGCCATACGGATCGAAAGGTTGAAAGAAATATATGTATGAGCAATATTCACTTGATCGAACCGCTGTCATACTTGGAATTTGTCGACCTGATGGATCGTTCAATCCTCATACTTACCGATTCCGGTGGCATACAAGAGGAGGCGCCGAGCCTCGGAAAACCGGTGATTTTAATGCGTGAGAAAACGGAAAGACCCGAGGCTGTCAAAGCTGGCACCGTGCGTTTGGCTGGAACAAATGTTGATGACATCGTCAAGGAAGTATCACATCTACTCCTTGATCGTGTCGCTTACCAGGAAATGTCGAAAGCTCATAACCCATATGGTGACGGTATGGCAGCAAAGCGTATCGTTAAGGTCTGTAAAGAATCCCTGTCACACGAGCAGAAATGCAGACCCACATGATCAGATATTTCCTAGACAAACAATCTGCCGGACGCCACATTCTTTCCTGGGGAATATGGATCTTTCCCGCAGGCTGTTTGGTCCTGGCGTCACTTTTAACTTTGACCGGCTTGACGGAGCCCCTATTTCTGCAGCTTAACGGATGGTTCAACAAGCTTCTGCCAGCATCGGTTTGGCTGCACATCACCAACGGTGGTGATGGCTATGTTGCCATAGCCCTTTCACTCCCCTTCTGTGTCAGAAATTCACGGTTCGTCATCATGCTTATGGGAGCCGGTGCATTTATGGCCTGGGTCCCGCGCACAATCAAAGCCTACCATAGTCTGCCACGCCCACCAGCACTGCTAGATCCGGAACAATATACCCTGATCGGCGACGCCTATTATGGGGGCGCATTTCCATCAGGCCATACTGCCACCATCTTCTTTATTGTTGCCCTGGTTTTCTTCATGTACCAGAAACCTGGCCCACGATTCATTGCCTTTCTTGCTGGTATCCTGGTTGGTGCGTCCCGTATCGCCTGCGGAATCCATTGGCCAACAGATGTGCTCGCCGGAGCTGCACTGGGATGGATAATTTCTGCACTCGCCTATATCGTCTTTAGCAACTGGCCAAAACAAATTTCTCGGTCAGCTGAATTTGTCCTGCATCGCTTGCCAGTATTGGTAGTTGCTGCCGGTATCCCATGGTATGAGACTGCTTACGAAGGTACTCGTATGGGTTTTGTGGTTGTATGCATTGCCATGATCAGTCTCTGGGGTTGGCTGAATGTAAAAAAAACAGGCAAAGCATACGGCAACCCCTGCGAGCAGGAGATCTCTCTAGACGATAGAAGATTTTGAAAAACTTGAGCCTTTTGCAAAATGATGATTTTCGTCCAAAGTCAAGGCATGCGAAAAATTTTTACCGCAGGCATATAATCGATATTCCGAGGATAAAAATTTAAGCATAACGTAGAGGTTGAACGAAAAGGGCGTTTTGCAAGTGGCTCGCTTGGTTTTCAGACGGTTGTTGTGTCGGATAAAAATCCGGGTCACATAACCGCCTTCAAATACCTGTGCCCCGAGAGGTGCTCATAACAAATGAATATTCTCCTGATCTCAATAGATTTTCCACCGGTACCCGGAGGTATTTCCGCTCATGTATTTGAACTTGGCAAAGCCTATGTTGAATTGGGTCATACTGTGGCTGTGGTAACCAGGCACCGTGGTACGGAACCAATCCAATCCATGCAGAGCGGCATGGCAATATACCGGGTAGCACTAAAATACATATCATTTATATACGGTCTACAAATACGGAGTTTTGTCAAAAAACTGATACCCCAAATCCAACCTGACCTCATCCATATTCACGGGATGGGCCCTCTTGAATGGTACAATATTAATTACCTGCCACTGGCTTACACCAACCATACCTCAGGCTATCTTAAAAGAATCAAGAAGGGTGGTTTTCGTCGGATGGCAATGTTAAAGAGGCATTTCAATAAAGTAGACCTCTTTCTTGCTCCCAGTGAGGAATTGCTTCAGGTCCCATTTGATATTAAGGCACCAAAATATTTTATTGCCAACGGTGTTGATGCAGCTAAATTTATATTCAGCAATGAGACGAGGGCAGAGATTCGCCAGGAACTCGGCCTAGAAAAAGACGAAATAGTAGCCATTTTAACAAGACGGCTGGTTGATAAAAACGGGGTTATCTATCTGGCGAGAGCCACTCAATTTCTGAGGAATAAGGCAATAAAATTTGTTGTAATTGGCGATGGTCCTGAACGAAAAGAGGTCGAGGATACATTCAAAAAAAATTGTGGAGAAAGAGCAATCTTTCTTGGAAATAAAACACACGATGAGATTGTTGAATATTACTCTGCTGCTGATTTTTCCGTTCTGCCGTCCTTACTAGAGGCCACAAGTATAAGCGGGCTTGAGGCGATGGCTGCCAGCCTTCCCTTGGTGGGAACCAGGGTCGGGGGAATTCCCGAGTTGATTCTTCATGGAGAAAACGGATTCTTGTGTAATCCTGCAGACCCGGAAGATTTGGCCCAAAAGATCGATGCGCTCTTGGATAGTGACCTTCGTGCTTTTGGCAGGAAATCTCGGCGTCTGGTTGAAGAACAATTTGACTGGCCAAACATCGCAGATAAAACCCTCAAGGCTTACAAACAAATTTTGCATTAAGGCTCCGGAAGCTTAGAAAAATTCAATCTAAATTATGATATGTGATGAAATATACCAAAAATACCATTGAGTTATCATACATATTGCCGGTATTCTTTGATCAGAATGATACCAATACGCTTCTTGACCTGCTTCGATTTTATGCTTCATTTTCTCCAGAAGTGCTGGAGAAAATTGAGTTTATCATTGTTGACGATCACTCCCCCATAGGGGTGACAATACCTGCATCAATCAATCTTAACTATCGTCTTTTTCGCATTGCCGATGACATTGCCTGGAATCAAGGAGGAGCAAGAAACTTGGGTGCGGTGCATTCGGTTCAGAAAATGATTTTGACTGATTG
>JABDPQ010000168.1 GCA_013042695.1 Desulfobacterales bacterium
TCTGAAGGTTGAAATTTTCCTGTGTCAACCTTCGATTAGGTTCCTTGGTGGCTACTTGTCCGATTTGTCTGAACCTGAATAACAAGATATGTCAGGTCGAATCTCGATTTCTACAATTAATAGACAAGTGATCTTTTCTCAATTTCTTTCTTTCGTCGGAGGTACTCGTCTTTGGAAATCTGCCCTGCTTTCCAATCGTCCTCCAGGTCTTCGAAAGCCATCTTGTTTTGGTATTCATATGCTGCTCCAGCAGCACCAGCCCCTACCGCAGCACCACCGATTGCCCCTCTGCTGCAGCCGATTGCCAACAATATTGGAATGATCATTGTCATTATTAGAAATCTTTTCATGTTAGCACCTAAAAAGTAGAAGTTCAGTTTGCGTTGCCTATCGTGCAATCAAATTGTATTTGTTTTCCATGAAGTGGTCCAGTAAAAATGGACACTTTCCTAAACTGCTTTTTCTATAACGATCATAACTATCTCAATAAACCAGTTATTTAATGTTATCCCTGTCGTGTCGAGTTAAATCTACAACCTCGGAAATCCCGATTGCCGGGGGAGAAATTGGTTATAGTGAACCAGCCGATTGTTTTAATACCTAATTAAAGTATTCCCTTAAATGTCGTTGATTGTTCCTGTGTCAATCAACCACGATGAAAAATAATACTCTCTATTTTCTTGTTTGACCTAAAAATCTGTTATCTATAGCTATTCTTTTCATATTAGGTACAATTTCCTATCACTTTGTAGGGTTCTGACCGATTGTAGACTATCCTTCCAATATGATATTTTGTTTTCCACTGGGTGCAGCAAAGAAGGTACGCTCCTCACACCATGCTTCTTTCTGCTTGAGGAAGAGTCGAGACTCAATCGACTCTTCCTCTTTCAAGAGACAACATCTGTTATTTCAGTCCTAGATGTTTCCAATCTCTCTAGTTTCATGTCACCCTACCCGAACCTCAATGAGATTATTTTTTGCTACACCTTAATATGTCTAATGTATCTCAAAGATCGGGGAGCAACGTCTCAGTGTTTGGGTGTTTCCTATAAAGTCAGGGTTTAGCAGGGAACGCTGATTTGCTGACATAAATCTGATTAGTTACAGGAAGCACCTTTATCAGAACAGACTGGAGTAAACCAGAGATTACTAGGCAATAGATAGGAAAATCTAAAAGCGGAAGTCGAAGGAAGGTAGTAGCATCAGAAGGTCAACCCATGAGCAAATAATAATGGCATAGAGATGAAAAAACGAAAATTAGGTAATACTGGGACAACCGTATCCGCGGTCGGAATAGGTGCCTTGTCGTTTTCCGACTTTTACGGGTCAACGGATACGGAAAAATCGCATGCAATATTGCGCAAGGCCTTGGACCTCGGCATCGATCATATCGATACATCAAACGTCTATGGCGCAGGCCTGTCGGAAGAACGCATTGGCTCGTTCCTCAAAGATCAGGGCGGCAGAAAAAATGATTTATTCAAGATCGCTACCAAAGCGGGCATTAAATGCGGTGACGACGGTCGCAACCTTTTTGACAACAGTTCGGAGCATTTAAGGTCGGAACTCGATAAGTCCTTAAAGCGTTTGAGCGTTGAGCAAGTCGAACTCTTTTATATACATCGGCGCGATCCAAATTACCCAATCGAAGAGGTAGCGGGTACACTGGCAGAACTCGTCAAATCCGGAAAGATTAAACAATTCGGTTTCTCCGAAATCGCGCCAACGTCATTACAGTTGGCGGCGGACATTCATCCAGTAGGTGCCGTGCAATCTGAATATTCGCTGTCTACGCGATTACCAGAATTGGGTTTGGTTCAAAGAACAAGAGAACTCGGTGCTTCCCTGGTGGCGTTCAGTCCGGTTGGGCGAAGCTTGTTGACAGATAGTCCGCATTCTTTCGAAAAATCCCAATCGATTGCATTTCTGAAAGGGAACCCGAGATTTCTCGAACCGAATTACAGCCGTAACATCGCCGCGACGGACCGGTTCCGATTGCTCGCTAAGGAGATGGGAAACAAGACTGCCTCACTCGCCATTGCGTGGCTTTTGCATCAGGGGGAGCATATTCTGCCCATTCCCGGCACGCGATCCGTTTCTCATTTGGAAGAATTAGCAGCTGGCGCTGACTTGTCGCTTAGTGAAAGCGATTTGCAGGCGATAGAGAATTGCTTGCCGATCGGCTGGGCGCATGGCGATCGATATTCGGTAGTGCAATGGAATGGACCAGAAAAATACTGCTGAATTGGTTTCTGGCCTTGGTTTTGCTGATCATATGGACAAGATTGCCCTTTCCAAGGTCATATTTTGAAATACTCCTCTCAACTTAGTACTCTTCCTGTATCTATGAACTTGGGGTGAGTTCTGATTATGGCCCAATTTCATCTTCTCATATTACTAAAATGTTGTTAGGCATTAGGCTTGGTTACATGGCAATATTGAGCAGGGAGTTAGACATAATTCGGACGTTTTTTCAGTCATTGCACATAAAAGATTCTTCCTGATATGTCTGTATCTCTTTTATTTTTGGACAATCAAGGATTTCCGAGGTTGTGGATTTATCTCAGCACAGCAGCAAAAGCCAGTTCCTTCGACGAGCATGCTTGAAGGCCCATTCTCGGAACTGACTTTTACTTCCGCTCAACTAAGAGCGGTAAATTAAACCAAGAGGTATGACACAGAATCCTGAACACTACCTAGACAACGTCAATCGAGTTGCCTGTCGCGGCGACTCGACAGTATTGCCTCTGCCGGCGAATCTGGTTTCTGGTAGATCAGGTCCCCTGTAGTACCGCTGTTAAGCTCTGCCGCATTAGCCTCATCGGTATCGATATGCATTTCGAGGATGTATTTTTCACTTACCCGAATCAATACATCTCCGAAGGTAAGATCCCGCGGCGTGCCGCTGATTTCCACCTCTACTTCGTCACCATCTTCTACTCCGTATTTTTGAGCATCTGACGGAGTCATGTGGATATGTCTTCTGGCGCATATGAGCCCCTCTTTCAGATTGACAGTGCCCCGCGGCCCTTCCAGGATAATTGGGGCAGAGTCTTCTACCTGACCAGATCCACGTATGGGCGCGTCTACGCCAAGACGGAACTCATCGGTTCGGGCAATTTCTATCTGATTATTCCGACGCAGCGGACCAAGTACGCGAACCCCGTTAATTCGATCTCGCGGTCCGACAAGATTGACCGTTTGTTCGGAGGCATATTGCCCGGGCTGGGAGATCATCTTAAAAACTTCAAGCTCACTATTTGTACCAAAGAGAATATCCATAGTGTGGCGATCGAGATGCGCATGGCGGCCGCTGATGGCTATTGGGATTGGTTTGGCTGGCTGTACTATTGTTTTCCCCCCAAGTAGTTTTGCGGTTTCTTTTGCGATACCGAGTTCCTCGTTGGTAGCAACTACCAAGGCTCGTATTCTTGCATTGTGGGCACTTATATCAATGACTGGATGCTGTTCTGATACGTTGACATCGTTGTTTTTGTCGTAATCGATACGCAGACCGATGTAGTCGAAATGCTGAAGGATTCGCTGGCGGATAACCGCGCTGTTTTGACCTATATTACCAGTGAGCAGAATGGCATCTGCTCCGCCTAAAACAGAAGTGTAGGCGCCAATGTACTTTCTCACCTGGTGGGCATAGATTGCGATAGCCTGTCTGGCAGGCTCAAAACCTTCTGCAGCTTTTGTTTCGATGTCGCGCATATCATTGAGACCTGATATGCCCAGTAGGCCACTTTTTCTATTGAGGATATGCTCGGTTGCGCCAATACCCAGCTCACGACAGAGCATGGTTACAATACCGGGATCAACATCTCCAGGCCTGCTAGCCATAACGAGTCCCTCAAGTGGTGTCATTCCCATACTGGTTTCGACAGAATGCCCAAATTCTATGGCACAAGCGCTTGCATCGTTGCCGAGATGGCAGCTGATAAAGCGCAGTTCTTCGAGGGACTGCTGAAGAAAATTGGCCGCACGTCTTGAAACAAAATCATGGGATATTCCATTAAAACCGAAACGACAAATATTATACTTTTCGACAATATCAGCAGGCAGTGCATAATTTTTAGAACGACTTGGCATGCGCGAGTGGAATGCAGTATCGAACACTGCCACATGGACAAGATTCGGTAAGATCTCTATTGCCGTGCGTATTCCAGCAAGATTAGCATGGTTATGCAGAGAGGCAGACTCATGGCATCGAGAAATAGCATCGATAACCTCACTGTTGATTATAACCGAGTCGAAAAACTTGGCGCCTCCATGAACAACCTTGTGTCCGACCGCCTCGATTATCGAGACATCAATGGTTGCTGGAATCTCCTCAAGAGCCCGGCCATGACCATCTTTCCGTTCATTAACACGTTCCGCCTTGCCTTTTTGGAGTATCTGGCCTGAGTCTGAATCGAGGACCTGGTATTTGATACTGGAAGCTCCACAATTGATGACCAACACTTTCATAAAATATTCCCTTTTATGGCGCTTTGCTATGTGCGGCAGGTTTTATTACTAAAACTCGGACATCGCATCTAAATTTCAGGTTACATGTGCTCATGAAAAAAGAATTCGATGCAGTCTTTTTAGTGTACCCTTTTCTCTTGTTTCACTTTTTTCATCTGCAAGAGCTATCTGCACAGCCACATCATAGAGCCTTTTTTTGTCTCTACTGGACAGTTCCATCTGCGCCAGCGATGTGAGAGCTTTGCGCGGCACAGCATGGAGAATCAAAGCTTGTTCCTTGTTTATCTGTTTATATTGTTCTGGGTTGAGCGTGCGGAGTCTCTTGCTTTTTTGGATGATTGTTTCGGCAGCCTCAAATTCAAGAATATCTATGCCTAGGTCGGCGCCAGCAACTGCCCGCATCACCCTGATGCTGGCCTCAATAAAACCTCCTTTCTCAGCCAGCTTTCGTAAACGTACCTTCTCTTTCTCTGTTGCTCGAAAGATCTTCTTCTTTGTCATCGGTAACTCTTTCACTGTATCTTTGGAAGTACCGAAAAAGGTTTTCATCCACGGGTTATCGTAGATTAATTTGAAGACAAACTCCTGTGAGGAGTCTCGAAAATCACGGAAATAATCGAGGTTGTTTTTTAAAGAATCTGAAATAAATTCTTCATACTGGATAAAAAAATTATCCTGCGACACGACTTTTCGCTGAGATCTGGCTAGTTCTGCCAACCCTTTAATCGGCAGGCAAAAGGGGTTTCTGTCAGAAAGAGCGTAGCGCTGCATACGCAACGGGTGCAGTTGGCGAATAAATTCAGCTGTAGGCTCATTGATCAAGGATTTTAGCCAGGGACTTACAAAGGTTTTATATGCCAAGTTGTTTAACCTGGAAACCTGCTTGACAACTTCAAACGGCTCCTCATCTACTATGCCGTCGTCGAGTTCATAGATGTCTTCCATCTGTCTCTCTTCAAATCGCACGGTATAGTCATCAAGACCATTGCTGTTAGAGGACTCTTCGATGACCATCTCGTAAAGCCCGGGGGCGAGATATTCAAACCAGCCCATGTTGCCGATGATTTGATCATGCTCTTTTTTGGCGACACTTCCAGAAACAAAGATACCGAGATGGCCAATTCTTTTATGAACCATATAAATGATGACCTGGCCACACCGTTTGATTTCATCAACGTTGCCATACACCTTGTGTATCCAGTTAAGCGCTTGGGGCGGCGGGGTAATATTATCGCCCTCTGAAGCGAAGGCCAGAATTGGAGTTTGAAAATTTTTCAGACTAATACGTCGTCCGTCGTCCAATTGCAGCTGGCCCTTTTCCAGCTCGTTACCGATGAAGAGTCTCTTGACGATAAAATGAATTTCTTCTGCAGTCATTTTAAAAAAGCCACCCCACCATTTCTCAAATCTGAGAAAACGCTGTTCTTCTGTGTCAACATTGGAAAAAAGGTGATAATATTTAGACCAGTAGGTATTTGCAGGGTTGAGGTCTTCAAATCCAGACACCAGGTTGGCGCCGTCAAAGGTATCGTTGCCAAGATCAGACCAGAGCGAAGCCTGCCAGATTCCACCTGTGAGTCCTCCCTTATACCGCATTGGATTGGTCCCTTCCACACCGCCCCAGTAGGATAGTGGTGAGCCGTTGAAGATCATGGGTCCGACAACTTCAGGGCAGTCTCCTCCGATGAGTGCGGCTGCCCAGCCAGCTTGACAGTTACCGATTACTGCTGGTTTAGGAGAATTTGGATGTCTGCTCACTACCTCTTTCAAAAAAAGAATCTCGGCGTTCTGGATTCTGCTGATCGTCTGGCCAGGTTCAGGGTCGGTAGAAAAGAGAATAAAATACACAGGATGACCATATTCAAGGGCGACTCCGATCTGTGAGTCCAGCTTCGATCCGCCAATACCCGGTCCATGACCAGCGCGAGGGTCGATGATTACAATAGGGCGTGAGGGCGAGCCTTCAGCATCAAGTGTTTTTCCCCGATGGGTCTTACGTCTCTGCTTTTCCAGGTTTTCCGGGTTGCCACTGTCTTTTGTCCTTCTTTCAAGTATGCGCGCCAGAGAATAGTTGACAGGAGGATCGAGGTTCCGGCCGTCAAGAACAACCTCGTAGTCAAAGATCAGAATGGGTGGCTGGCCAGCATCAAGGTGCTCTAGATAAATATTGCCCCTTTTGCGCAGCACATCATTAAAAAGAATAATTCGCTGGGAGCGATCAAACATATAATCATATGCCTCTGACAACCAGAATATTCCCTGATTCCAAAAATTCTCACTGATAGACTTGTTCATTTCACAACCTCAATATTGATACGGATAACCGCCAATGTATCCTCGTCTAACAATACACCGCGATAAAACCCTTGAATTGTCTTGCCAACATCGTTACACACTTCGTTTCTACCGTAAAGCGCCTACCTCAATTGATTTACTTTTTACAAAGCCTGAACCTAACACACTTTTCCTCGCTGACACCATTGAGACCCTTGGTGAGGTTCATGCAGTTGTAGTGCTGACAACAATTACCATGAACATCATAGTTTTTGAAGTTGCCATGATAAATAGTAAGGAAATAACTGATACCTCTTCATTGAGAGAGAGCCGGTTTATGCAGTGTTGGTGCTTTCTGCTTTTCAATAGCCAGTGCCGCTCCAGCCAAACAACCAGAAAGCTATTACCAAGAGATCTGGTGCAAACAACAGCATGGCATAACAGAAAAAATCAATAATCTCAAACTTCAATATCTTTGGTTCTTGATGTTACCTAACCACTTATTCGCAATAACCAATTTCTCTTCCGGTGATCGGGATTTTCGAGGTTGTAGATTTATTTCGGCAGGACGTAATAGTCTCCTCATAATATTTTGATACCGGAAATTTAACCGAGGCTCAGGAAAAGGTGGAACTGTCATATGAAACAGAAGTACTATACCGTAAGAATAGCCATCGGGCCTAACTAGTAAATGCAACATCGTGATGATGGATTGGAATATTTGCTATTTCGGTGAAGCGGCGATGTACAGAAACAAGTGTGCCACGAAACCACGCATGGGTGCTTTGCATCCAGTGCAACAAAATAGACGCGACTTGCCAACGCCGGGATCGCCCACCAGGGCCACCACTTGACCATGCCCCGCACGGACCTTACCGAAGGCCTGGTTTACACTTTGGAGATCGACCTCTCGACCCACGCTAATGATAGCAGGTCCAAATCTATTTACCTTTTGAAAGATTGACGAGTGGCTTTAAATGGTTAGGTTTTCTGCATTGGGTGGCCAGCTCATGTATTGCCAACATGCTCTAATCAAGTATTCTTATATAATCTCAAATGACTGAGGGAGGGCATCAGAGTGCAATGCCCAAAGTGTCAGTTTGAGGCCCCCGAAGACTCTATTTTTTGTGGGGGGTGCGGTACACAACTTACGATTAGTTGTTCAAATTGCGGATCAACTCCGCCGCCAGGCTTCAAGTTTTGCAATAAATGCGGCCATGATCTTAGGAAGCCTTCAGAAGAAAATCCTGTAGACCTCACCTTTAACCAGAAAATAGAAAAGATTCAAAAGTTCCTTCCAGAAGGCCTTACAGAGAAAATCTTATCTCAAAAAAACAGAATTGAAGGTGAACGAAAACAGGTAACGGTGATGTTCTGCGATATGGAGGGCTTTACCCCTTTATCGGAAAAGCTCGGTATCGAAGAAACATACTCGATCATGGATCAAGTTTACGAAATCCTTATCCACAAAGTCCACGACTATGAGGGTACAGTTAATGAGATGACCGGTGATGGTATTATGGCTTTATTTGGAGCTCCTCTTGCTTTGGAGGATGCACCGCAAAGAGCAATTCGATCAAGTCTTGCCATTCACCGAGGAATAGCAAAATTCAGTACACAACTGAAGCAAAAACGAAAAGATGTACCGGCAATTAAAATGCGGATAGGTATTCATTCTGGACCGGTAGTGGTGGGTACTGTGGGCAACGATTTACGTGTTGAGTTTAAGGCTGTTGGAGATACAGTAAACCTGGCCTCCAGAATGGAAAGACTGTCTCAACCCGGAACGACCTATATTACCGAATACACGTTTAGGCTCACAGAAGGATTATTTCGTTTTGAAGGTTTAGGCCAACAAATGATTAAAGGCAAGGAAGCGCCTGTAAATGCCTACCGTGTCATTGCGCCAAGTACGAGAAGGACGCGTTTTGATGTCAGCGCCAATCGAGGGCTTACCCCTTTTGTTGGAAAGGAACGGGAGCTTGAGCTTCTGCTTGATGGTTTGGATCGGGCCAAAGCAAGCAGGGGACAAGCCTTTTCTATCATGGCTGAAGCAGGGGTAGGCAAATCGAGGTTGTTATATGAGTTTCGAAAGGCCGTAGCCCACGATGACGTTACCTTTTTGGAGGGAAAGTGCCTCTCGTATAGTAAAAGCACACCTTATCATCTGCATATTGATATTCTGAAAGCAAACTTTGATATCAGAGAAGGAGACAACGATTCAGAGATTAAGGAAAAGGTTAAAAGAGGCATCAAAATAGTAAACGCAGTTGAAGATTTTTCCCTCCCTTATTTCCTGGAATTATTGTCTGTCAAAGAAAGTGGTATAAATAATCTATCTATTAGTCCTGAAGAGAAAAAAAGGCGGATTATTGAAGCATTAAAGCAAATTATTCTGAAAGGTTCAGGGATTCGACCTTTGATCTTGGCCTATGAGGATCTCCACTGGGTGGATAAAAGTTCTGAGGAAGTATTGAAATATCTATTAGAAAGCATTCCAGCAGAAAGGGTCTTGTTGATATTTACCTACCGTCCAGAATTTGTCCACACCTGGGGTGCTAAATCCTATCATAATCAATTAATCTTGAACCGACTTTCCAACCGGGAAAGCCTCATTATGGTCTCTCATCTTCTTAACACGGATGAGCTCGACAGAGATCTTGAGGAATTTATCCTTGAAAAAACAGAAGGAAACCCTTTTTTCATCGAGGAGTTAATAAAATCATTGGAAAATTTAAAGATTTTAAAGAGAGAGGACAATCGATATCAAATTTTGAAAAACATCAAGGCAGTGACCATCCCGGCAACTATTCAAGATGTGATCATGGCTCGGATTGACTCCTTTGCTGAAGGGATAAAGAGCCTGGTTCAAACAGCATCGGCAGTTGGAAGAGAGTTCAACCATTATTTGATAAAGAAGGTGACAGGTTTTGCGGAACAGGAGTTGCTGTCTCGTTTATCTACCTTAAAAGACTCGGAGCTTATCTATGAAAGAGGGATATATCCTAAGTCGACCTACATCTTCAAGCATGCGCTCACCCAAGAGGTCGTTTATGACAGCCTACTTCTAAAAAAGAGAAAGAAAATCCATGAGAAAATTGGAAATGCCATTGAAGCCCTCTACTCGGATAGACTCGAAGAACACTATGAGTTACTGGCCTATCACTATGCGCTAAGTACCAGCACGGAAAAGGCGGTGGAGTATTTAGATCTGGCAACTAAAAAAGCGATAAGGGTCAATGCCATGGAAGAGGCAAAGGCTTACTTTGATGAGGCTATGGCGCTCCTAGACACCCTGCCTGATAACGATGAGAATCGACAGCGGCGAATCTCTCTTTTGGTGAACCAGGGGGAGGCGTTTTATGTGCTCCTAAAGACCGACGAGTACTACAAACTTTTAACCCGATACGAGCACATGGCTATCGAGTTAGAAAATCAGGCACTATTGGGAGCTCTCTATAGCCGTATGGGGAACTGTGAGCATTCGTATGGTGAATTTGATAAGGCTATCAAAACATCGACCAAAGCGGCCGAACTCTGTGAGGCCGGGGGCAACGCTGAAGATGCCGGATATGCATATGCCTGGCTGGGTTGGCACTATTTATACAGAGGCCACTTTGAACGAGTCTTCGCCGTAAAAAAAGAGCTTCTTCGCTTGATGGAGCAGCAGTTTAACATAGGCTGGTATGTGAGGGGGTTATGTGTATCCTCAAGGGCAAACATGTGTCTCGGTCTTTGGGAGGAGGCTGTACAGGATGCAAAAAAGGCACTAAAGGCTGCTGAGGAATCCTCAGATAATAGCTATGTTGTGTTTGCGATCTGGACCCTATCGATGGCCTATACCTGGAGAGGAGATCCGAGTAGAGGGGTTGAATACGGGGAACTAGCATTGCAGAATGCTGTCACACCCGCGGACAAGGCTTGGGCGCAGAGGGGCCTTGGGTGGGCCTTATGTCGAGTTGGAGATGCAAAGAGAGGAATTGACCTTTTGACCTCAGCGTTGAAGAATTTTCAAACTGGTCACCATATGGCGGGTGTAATTC
>JABDPQ010000172.1 GCA_013042695.1 Desulfobacterales bacterium
GTTCGAGTTCCTTATTCGCAGGTAGTCTCGCAAACACCAGAGACAGTCTACCTGCCCTTCTGGCGGATTGAAGTGGAAACCCGCGGTATCAGAATGCAGACTTTCGCCGATTTTCTCAAAGTAACAAATCAGCCGGTAATGGTCAAAGCGCAACACGATGATACCAACTTGGAATTTTGGATACCTGCGGTCAAATTGCGTCCGAAAATTTTTCTCAAGCTTGCCAAAAGTGCAACGCTCTCGCAAGAAAAGTATCCTGAAGGTGCTCAGAAGCTCAGCAAACCTCTGATACCGATAACAATGCCGCTCAAGGAGGCGATACAATCGCTGAAGAGCATTGTCGCGGAGACGACTGTTAATCGTAAAGATGTTCTGCCTCAATTACCAAATCTATCAATTTCTGTTACCAGAAGCTCTCTTGCCTTTTTGCCGTTTGAAAATACCGGCCATGATCTCGTGCAGGAGCACTCAGCGCTTTCTGTTGCCACCTCAGTTGTGCAGCACGGTAGAAAACTCTAAAAGGTAGTGCCGATTCCAGCAATGACCCGCAAAAGTCACGAGCTCTATATGGAAGCGGCACTAAAAGAAGCCCGAAAGGCATATGATCAGGGAGAGTTTCCTGTCGGCTGCGTAATTGTCTGCGGCGATGCCATCCTGGCAACGGGTAGCAGAGTCAATAGCGGGGAGGGCGGTAACGAAATCGACCATGCTGAAGTGCGGGCGCTGCGCACTTTTCTTGATCTGAAAACCCCTGCTTTACAATCCGAAGTTATTGCCTATTGCACCATGGAACCGTGTCTGATGTGTTTTTCAACCTTGATTCTGAGCGGCATCAGGACCATTGTTTACGCCTATGAAGATGTCATGGGAGGAGGGAGCGGTATCGATCTTGATAAACTTGCTCCTCTTTACGCCCAGATGGAGGTATCGGTAATTGATGGTATTCTTAGAAACCAGAGCCTTGCACTATTTAAGGATTTTTTCAGCAATGAAGAAAACCTCTATCTGCAGGGATCACTTCTGGCCCGTTATACCTTAAAGCAGTAGCACCTAGTCAGGCAAGAAGGTTGTCCTTTAATTCTGCGTATACCAATGAATTATAAACCCAAAACAGTAGGCTTCCAGGCTGGTGAAAGAAATGTTTTTCTCCACGTCCTCACGGCGTGTAATCTTTCCTGCAGCCATTGCTATATAAATCAGCGCCAACATGGCACCAACATGTTGACCCGTGACCAGCTCGAGAAATGGGTTCGCCTCTTTTCTCGCAAGGATATTACACGGAGCAATATTATTTTTCTTGGCGGAGAACCGACAATGCACCCCGATCTGGTACACGGAATTCGGGTTGCGCGTGACTGCGGCTATCATGTGACGGTCGATACAAATGGCTATCTGTTTCATGATTTTTTAGAGCGGGTATCAACTGATATGCTCGATTATTTGAGCTTCAGCCTCGATGGACCTGATCGTGCCGTTAATGATGGCATCAGAGGTGAAGGGGTTTTTGAGATCTGCACAACCAATATCAGAAAAGCAACCGAGCTGGGCTTTAATGTCAGTCTTATTTATACGGTGAGCAGTAGAAATATCGACCATCTCAGTCGCATGGTGCCGCTTCTCATAGATCTTGGCGTAAAGCGATTTTTTATTCAGGTTATCGGTATCAGGGGCAAGTCGGCATCGGCTGTTCAGCAATCGGCTGGAAAAAGCACTCTTCAGGTAGATCCGGAGCACTGGCTTTCAATCGTTCCTGAAGTTGCTGCAAAAGCTGCAGAATGCGGGATTAAAACTATCTATCCCAAGGTGTATCTGGAAAATAACGAAGTGTTTGAGTGTGCCGGCAACGTTGCTGAGAATTTTTTTGTTTTCCCCAACGGGCGCGTCTACCTCTGTCCACTGTGTGAAGATTACCCCATTCATTCTTACGAAATAAAAGATGATCAACTTGTCGAGGTCGATGGCCTGACAGAAAAACAATTATTTAAGCTCGATATTGCTGAAGGGTGCGTGATGAATAAATTACTGCAGCCCGACACGATTGCCTATTTGCCTGATGGATCACCGCGGCATCGAATTTCATGTTGCCTTTTGAAGCAGCATGTTGGTTAGTCTGAAAAGTATACTTAATCACTGCCATCATCTTCTTGATCGTGACGTTTTTTTCCAAAAAGAGCGGTGAGGAAGGTTCCTGCCTCATAAAGACCAAAAAGCGGAACTGACAGCAGTCCCGTTGCCATGAAATCACCTGCGCTGAGAAGAAATGCCAGAAATATGATAGCGGCGTAAAAATACAGTCTTTTTGATCTGAAGTAGCCAGCGGTAACCAAACCTGCCTTTCCTGACATCACCATCAAGAAAGGTATTTGAAACGAAAGCCCGAATGCCATCACTGTTCGAGCCACAAAGGTCAAATATTTTCCAAGTTTGGGCAGCGGTTCCAGACCGGGGTGCGCATAACTCATAAAATAGCTCAGCATCTTTGGTAAAACGCTGAAAAGTGCAAAAGCGGCACCAGAGAAGAATAAGATGCTTGACCAGAAAACAACGGTGACAGCCAGTTTTTTTTCATGATCATGCAGCCCAGGGGAGATGAAACGCCATGTTTGGAAGAGCATTACAGGAAAGCTGGCGATGATACCGACAAGCAGAGAAAGTTTAAGGTAGGCCAGAAAGGCCTCCGGAAGGTTTGTGTATACCATCCGGTAGACCAAGGGACTGGCATCAAAGAGTGGTTTGATGAAAAAAAGAGCAATCTGTTCAGAGAAAAAATAGGCACAAACCGTGCACACAGCGATAGAAATGAAAACTTTTACCAGTCTTTTACGGAGTTCATTGTGATGGGGTCTGAAGAAAGCCAGGCTGCGCTCAAGCGTTGACATAGCTGGTCATTACGATGAGGTGTCAGACGGCTTGGGAGATGCGCCTTTTTGAGAAGAAGCATCTTCTGAAGGAGAAGACAGCGGCTGCTGTTCTTGTTGATTATTGGCATGCTTTACTTCTTCATCGGCATCTTCTGCAGCGATATCATCGTAAGCTATATCTTCTGCAGCCAAGGTTTCACCGTCTTTTACTTCGAGTATTTCGGAGTCAATGATCTCATTATCGCCTGCATTATCTAACGGGTTAATGCCGCCCTCGGGCATTATGCCCCGCCATGCATCTTCCGCAGGGTCGCTGAGCTGCTTTTTCAAGGATTTTGCCGCTTCCTCCAGTTCCGGCTTTACCGAGTCAAACGGGTTTTCCTCGGCAAAGTTTTCTTTGAGGCCGGCAACAGTTTTCTTCAACTCGAGAACGCCTTTGGCAACGGTACGCGCCAATTCCGGCAATTTGTCAGGGCCTACCACGATAAGTGCCAGGGCCATGATAAGTATCATTTCCGGCAAACCAATACCAAACATATAATAACCTCAAAAAGGAAACAGCTCAATGCTGTGTAAAATGCCAGTTAGACGTGCTCCTCCCAGGCTGCTCTGCTGGTCTTCTCTTCGCTCCTTGCTTTAAGAAAACGCCTCTGAACTATAGCGCTTAGAATCGTCATTGACTTAAACCCGCTTAATGCGCCAGGTTTCACATGCAACGGATCCAAAGCGATACGAGCAGAAGAGACGAAATCTAACAAAATGTCTGACAGAAATCGATACCTAATTAGTAACAGTTTTTTTGCGATATGGTAATTCACCGCATGATTTTCAATGACGCGCTAGTTCAGCTTTAAATCATCAGCTTGAATTTATAAGAAAATCTATTCATTTTGCCTGATTGACTTTGTGCTCACATTAGACTATAATCACGAGGTTTGACCTTAGACTATTTTCTTTCAGGTCCGTGCTTTCTGTGCGTTGCCTGTTGGAATAAAGATAATACCAGGAGAGCATAGATGTCTAGTGTCGTTGTTGTCGGCACCCAGTGGGGCGATGAGGGGAAAGGCAAGATTGTCGATTTACTGACCCGTTATGCCGATTGTATCGTCAGATTTCAGGGTGGCAATAATGCCGGCCACACACTGGTTGTTAATAAGGAACAATTTATCTTTCATATCATCCCCTCGGGAATTCTTTATGAAAACAAGAGATGCCTTATAGGTAATGGCGTCATTATTGACCCTGCTGTGCTGCTTAAAGAGATAGACAGCCTCAGAGATCGCGGTATGCCGGTTAACCCTGATCGTTTGATGATCAGTGAGAATGCTCACCTGATAATGGAGTATCATAAAAGCCTCGATAGTGCCCAGGAAGCATCTCTTGAAACTGGCAAAAAAATAGGTACAACCGGACGTGGCATCGGGCCGTGTTATGTGGATAAAATAGGCCGCATCGGCATCAAAGTAGGAGACCTGCAGGACGAAAATATCTTGAAGGATAAGCTCCTGTTTGGAATTGAGGAAAAAAACTTTCTATTGACAAAAAAATTTGGCGTTGAGCCGCTCTCTTTTGATACAGTTTACAGCCAGATAATGGATTATGCTGAGAGACTTCAGCCATTTATAGGTAATGTCTCGATTGAACTTGATACCGCCCGCAAACAAAATAAAAACATCCTATTTGAAGGAGCACAGGGAACGCAACTCGACATAGATCATGGCACCTACCCTTTTGTTACCTCCTCCAATACTGTTGCCGGCAATGCCTGCAATGGTACAGGTTATGGACCAGCCCATATCAATTCTGTTATCGGTATATTGAAGGCATACACAACACGGGTAGGGGAAGGACCGTTTCCAACCGAGCTGCTTGACGAAACTGGAGAGGAGTTGCAGAAAAAAGGCGGTGAATTTGGAGCGACAACAGGAAGAAAAAGACGCTGTGGCTGGCTGGACGGAGTTGTGGCAACCGATGCAGTCCGATTGAATGGCCTGACTGGCCTTGCTATTACCAAGTTGGATGTGTTGAGTGGCCAGTCTGTTCTTAAAATCTCTAATTCATATGAATTTGGTGGAAAGATATTGCATGCCATGCCGTCAAACATTAAAACTGCAGCAGCTGTAACGCCACTATATGAAGAAATGCCAGGGTGGCAGGCTGAGATTGATCAGATCAGAAATTTTGCTGACCTGCCCGTAGAGGCGCAGGATTATATTAAACGAATTGAAGACTTCACCGGGGTCGAGGCCGTAATTATATCTGTCGGGCCCGATCGCGAGGAAACACTGCTTCTCAAAAACCCTTTCGAACGAGTATCATAGGTTTTGAGGTAAGTATCTGTATCTAAATTATAAGCTACACACGGGGAGATAATGGCTAGAATAACCGTTGAAGACTGTTTGCAAAAAGTAGGTGATGATAACCGTTTTAATCTCATCCAGCTCGCTGTTGATCGCATTAAACAACATCGTCAGGGTGAACCATATCTGATAGAAGCTAAAAACAAAGAAGTAGTGATGACGCTCAGGGAGATTGCAGCTGGTAAGGTAACGTTTGAGAATATTGACGAGTTGCCCCAGGAAGATGAAAAGCAATAGTGAAGAACTGGGTGAAGAGGAAGAAGGAGTAAAGGCATAGCATAGCCTATTACGTTTTATGGCACGTGATTATTACGAGATCTTGAGCGTTGGCACTAATGCCAGCGCAGATCAGATAAAGAAGGCGTACAGGAAGTTGGCAATGAAGTATCATCCAGACCGAAATCCGGGTGATACTGAGGCCGAAAGTGCTTTCAAAGAGTGTACCGAGGCCTATGAAGTCCTGAGCGACGACCAGAAAAGACAAATCTATGATACCTATGGGCATGATGGTCTGAAAAATAGCGGTTATCGTGGACCAGGAAACTTTGAAGATGTCTTTTCGAGTTTTGGCGATATATTTGGCGATCTTTTCGGTTTTGGTGGTGCCCGGGGGCAGTCTCGACGGGATGGTCCAATAGCTGGGAATGATCTGCGCTATGATGTGTCGATAACCTTTATGGAGGCAGTTCACGGTACAACAAAAGAAGTAGAGCTGACGAGAAGAGATACCTGCTGGACCTGTGAAGGGACGGGAAGCCGCCCTGGGTACAAGAAACAAACATGTCCCAGCTGTAATGGTCGGGGGCAGGTGGTTCGCTCGCAGGGCTTTTTTCAGGTCAGTTCAACCTGTCCCCAATGTCACGGAGACGGTCAGATCATTACACACCCGTGTAATGACTGCAATGGCAGTGGACTTGTGGCGAAAACGAAAAAAGTATCGATCAAAATCCCCGCAGGTGTTGACAGTGGTGCACGGATGCGGCTTAAAAATGAGGGGGAGGGAGGACGAAAAGGTGGACCTTCCGGTGATCTCTATGTCATAATTGATGTTGAACCACATGACTATTTTCAGCGTCAAGCTGATACGATTTATTGTCGTTTCCCAATACCCATGGTCGAGGCTGCCCTCGGCATGACAACAGAGGTAGTGACGATACATGGCAAAAAAAAGCTGGTTATTCCCGAAGGCAGTCAGTCGGGAGACAGTTTCACGCTTCGTGGTGAAGGCGTCAAGAATCTTCGGGGCAGAGGAAAAGGCGATATGATCGTTGAGCTGCAGGTATTGACCCCGACTAATCTCTGTGAGGAACAGAAAAAAGTTCTCCGGGAATTTGATAAGTTGTGCGAGACCAAAGGCCAGAAAAAAGAGCAGGAAGGATTCTTTGCCAAATTGGTTAATGAAGTTATGGGAAAAATGGCTGAGAAGTGATGGAGAACAAAAAGAAATCATTTTCTCACTTTGACGATGCTGGCAATGCCCTCATGGTCGATGTCGGGGCCAAGCAGGAAACAGAGCGCATTGCGTATGCTGCGGGCTCAATTAAAATGAGTAGCGAAGCCTTTGAACTCGTAGAAAGCGGATCGATGAAAAAAGGCGATGTCCTTGGTGTTGCTCGTATAGCCGGAATTATGGCAGCGAAAAAGGTCGATGAATTGATTCCTCTTACTCATCCCCTGATGATTACCAAGGTGGTCATTGATTTTGACCTGAATCACCAGGAAAATTCGATTGAGATCAGCTCGACAGTGGGAATATTCGGTAAAACAGGGGTAGAAATGGAAGCCCTGACTGCCGTTTCTGTTGCAGCTTTGACGATATATGATATGTGTAAAGCTGTGGATAAAAGTATGGTAATTAATAATATTCGTTTGCTCAAGAAGACAGGTGGAAAAAGCGGCATATTTATCCGAAAATAGGTAATGAGGAAGCTGTTCATTTTCACTGCGCCGATTATAGATAATAAAGGAGATTCCGAATGGAGAAGAAGTTACTTGAAAAATTCAAGCAACAGCTTCAGGAGAAGCGGAACTTAATCATCAGCGAGGCAGATAAAACGCTTGCTGAGATGACAGATCAAAACACCAATATACCTGATCCAAACGACAGAGCCACTATAGAGTCAGATCGCAGTTTCGAACTTCGTATCAGAGACAGAGAACGCAAGTTGCTGGCTAAAATAGAGGAGGCACTCACTCGTATCGAGGATGGGGAATATGGCATCTGTGAGGCATGCGGCGATGATATCAACGTCAAACGCCTCGAAGCAAGACCCGTGACAACATTGTGTATCGATTGCAAAACCGTACAGGAACAAAAGGAAAAAGCACAGGGACAATGATGCTCTATGCCTGAGCTACGTAAAGACCCTGTCCTTGGGCGTTGGATTATCATCTCCAGGGAGCGGCAGAAAAGACCCACGGACTTCTTGATTGATGAGCCGAAAGTAATTGGCGGGTTCTGCCCCTTATGCCCGGGAAATGAAAGTTCAACACCACCGGAAATTATTGCCTTACGCAACGGCACTCCTTCCACCTCCAACACGTCTGACTGGCAAGTACGCGTGGTGCCCAACAAATATCCTGCCCTCATCATCGAGGGGGCCTTGGATAAGCAGGGGATCGGGCTTTATGACCGTATGAACGGAATCGGTGCCCACGAAGTCATCATCGAGACGCCTGGTCACAATGATCTTTTTTCAGAAATCCCACTGTCTCACATGTCATTAGTATTTAAAGCTTTCAGGGACAGGCTGAATGATCTTCAGAGAGACGAGAGATTTCACTATGTGATGATTTTCAAAAACCACGGTAAAGCTGCGGGGGCCTCACTTGAACATTCTCATTCCCAACTGATTGCCCTGCCGGTTTTGCCAAGAATGATCGTTTCAGAATTGAGCGGAGCCCAGTCTTACTATCACTACAAAGACAGATGCATTTTCTGTGACATTATTAGACAGGAGATTGAGCAGGAAGAGAGAGTTGTCTGCCAGAATGATTCATTTATCTGCATTGCTCCTTTTGCGCCTCGTACACCTTTTGAGATGTGGATACTACCTAAAGTTCATTCATCCGGTTACTGCAACCTGAATGACTCAAGTCTATTCGATCTTTCTCAAGTATTTTCAGAATGTTTGCGTCGACTGAATTGCTGTATTCCTGGAGTACCCTACAATTTTGTTTTACATACCCAGCCTCTGAGGTCGGGTGAGTTGAAACATTATCATTACCATTTTGAGATTGTTCCGAAATTGACCT
>JABDPQ010000178.1 GCA_013042695.1 Desulfobacterales bacterium
ACACTACATCTGCTGTGTTGACAACTCGTTGATATACCCAAGTATTACCAACATTGTTGCCGCCTTGCATCTGTAGTGTTCTTGGACGCTCACGGATTCAGGGATCATCCAGCATCCGATTTGAGTACCAGCCTGTGTCCCTCACCACCTGGGACATTCGTTCTGGAATATGGTGAGTAATCGCAGCGATAAACTTCCAGGCATTGAAGGCCTGGAAGTTTTTCTTATTGACGCCGTGGCTCATCTTGGCATATGCCCGGTGGTTGCAGGTTTAATCTGCGCAATATTTTACAGGTAGCAGGGGGTATTCCGGGGAAAGATCCATCATATCCGCTATCCCAGATGACTTTGCACACTAGGTCAGGACCTCTTCTTTAACCTGATCAAATATCGAAGACCGCGAGGCTCAGGATTCATCACCAATAATAACGAGATATTTTACAATAAATGTCTCACAGGCAAACTTTGCCTCTGGGTATCGTTTCAGGAATCGATCAAGGACAGTGTCTGATATTCTGTCTACAAGCTTGTCGAGGTGGCTATCAGATACTGGCTCTGAGGTAAGCAGATACTCTATTTTGTTAGATGTGCCTATGCTGCCTCCTTTATGATAATAAGAGAAATGTGAGATTTCGCTGTTACAATCGTTTTTTTCTTTGCATGAAAGCGATGATATTGAATGTCGTGACCATGTTAGAGTTTATAGAAAAAGGAATCCGAGAAATACTTCTTTGTGGAAACTGCTCAAGGCTCATTTCGAGAAATTTGAAGCCTGTTATGTCGAGCATTATACCTGTTTGGGGAAAATTTGTTCACCTATCACCCTCTTCCCTTCACGTCTAAAAAACCAACCTACCGGCAAGAACGAAAAATATTGCCTGGCGAGCAAGAAATATTGTAGTGTGTCTTTATGAGCATGATATCTTTTGCATTTATTTTCGCTGGTAGCGTGAGTTTCGCCATAGGTTATCTCCACTTCATCATTTTCCTGCGCCGGAGGGAACTGCTGGTTGATCTGTTCTTTTCGCTGATGGCATTTGCCATTGCACTCTCTTCCTTTTTTGAAATATGGGCCTTTAAAACCGGCTCATTGCCGGATCACATCACCATTCATAAAGCAAACTTGTGTGCGCAAATCCTGCTCTGGATCAATTTCGCCTGGTTTGTTTTTTACTACACCAAGTCGTCAAAACGCTGGCCTCCGATTCTTATATCAATACTGTACGGTCTCGCCGTGATCATCAATCTTTTCTCACCCACGGGCGTCCTGTTTCATGGAAATTTTGAGTTGACTCCTTATTCACTGCTTTCAGGCGAACTTTTTTATCTTCTCAAAGGAGACGCCAACCCATTTAGAATCATCGGTGATGCTGCCTGGTTGTTGATCCTGATTTACACGGCTGCGTCCACTGTTCGTTTTGGCAGAACAGGCAATGCCAAAACGGCAACGCTCTTTGGCACGACAATTTTTCTGTGCCTCGGCCTGGGATATCTGCATGGGACCTTGATTGATTTAGGGGTTGCCAATCCCCCGTATCTTGGCAGTTTCCTTTTTCTGCCACTCACATTGGTGATGAGCTTTTCACTTGCAGGAGATGTCCTGCTGGCATCTCGCCTGGCCCATAAGATAAAAAAAGCGGAAGAGCGTTGGCGCAACCTGTTGATGAACGTCCATCTCGTTGTTTTAGGCATCAAGCATGACAAGACCATTTTTTTTGTTAATCCCTTTTTCCTGCAGCTTACCGGCTATGAGGAAGATGAGGTCTTGAACCGACCGTTTGCTGAAATCCTTCCGGAAGAGGAACGCAGGGAAATAACCCTTAGGCTTGAAATGGTTATCACGGGCCAGGCAACAATTAATGCCGAACGTTCTCTTTCCGTGGTTACCCAAGCCGGTGAGCGGCGCACTATCCTCTGGTCAAGTGTGCTGCTTGAAGACACGGGGTATGCAGCCCCTGGAATATTGAGCATCGGCAAGGATATTACCGACCAGAAAAAAGCAGAATCGAGCCGTGATCAAGCCATCGATGAGCTTGAAGCGCTGAAGGAAAAGCTTGTGCGAGAAAATATCTCGCTCAAGCAGATGATTCAGGCGAACCATGGTTTTACCGAGATTATCGGCAAGAGTGACGGCCTGCTTTATGTATTACAAAGAATTCAACAGGTTGCCCAAACCGAAGCCACGGTACTAATTATGGGCGAGACCGGTACCGGCAAAGAACTGGTTGCCCAGGCGATACATCGCGAAAGTGATCGCAGTGACAACCCGTTTATCCGGGTGAATTGTGCGGCTATCCCTGCAGAACTTGTCGAAAGCGAATTATTCGGACATGAACCGGGGGCCTTTACCAATGCAGTTACCCTGCGCCGGGGAAAGTTTGAACTTGCTGAAGGCGGCACAATCTTGCTTGACGAAATCAGCGAAATGCCGCTGGATATTCAGGCAAAGTTACTCAGCGTGCTTCAGGAGAAGGAATTTGAGCGAGTAGGAGGTTCACAGACCATACAGGCCAATGTCCGGATAATCTCAGCCACTAACCGTGATCTGGAGAATGAAATAACCGAAGGTCGTTTTCGCGCTGATCTTTTTTACCGCCTCAATGTCTACCCTATTACCATTCCTCCGCTACGAGCCAGAACGGGTGACATTCCCTTGCTGATCAACCATTTCATTTCTGTCTTCAATAAAAAATTCGGCAAAAATGTCGATGATATATCGCCTTTTATACTGGATAGCCTGACTGGCTATGACTGGCCGGGAAATGTCCGTGAGCTGAGAAACATGCTTGAACGCGCGGTTATTACCAGCACTTCCTCAAATCTTCAGCTGCCAGATGACATGTTGGCGTTGCAAAAAAATAATCACTCGGAAGCTGATTCACTGCAGGACATCCTTCCTCTCGCAGAAATCGAGCGCCAACACATCCTGCGTGCTCTGACAAAAACCAATTGGCAGATAAGCGGTAAACATGGGGCCGCAAACATCCTGAAGATGAACCCTTCCACTCTGCGCTCCCGGATCAAAAAGCTAAAGTTGAAGTAACCTGCCGTCTACCAGATTCCTTACCTGTTCTCTGAAAGTCCTCTTACCCTTCTTATTTGCTGTATTCGGGATATTTCATGGCGAAATAGCGCGCATGTACGATATTTCGCATCTTTCCCCTCCGTATGCAATGCCCAGAAAGTCCAATAATGTCAATTATATTAAACCATTATGGCCATAATTGAAAGTATTGAAATCCTGGTGTATATCTTGCTCTATTTTGAATAGTGAAATTATGCGTATGGAGGATACGACATGATCGGACTTGAGATAATAGTCAGGATTTACCCTCAGAAACGAACAGAATTTCTCCAGGTCTTTGATATGTCTCAAGGACGTTATTACTCATACAATAAGCGGGTGAGCATCCACCTGTTTGAACGGGTCAACGAGGCCAACACATTCCTTTGGCGAGAAGAATGGGAAAATAGTGAATCACTGGCACGGTATTGCAAAGAAGATAGGTTTCGTGCCACCATGGGAGCAATCAGTATCCTGGGGGAACTGATACACCACAAACATTTTGTATTTGAGGAGGAACTGGCGGATGGCTAGGAAAAACACACTATTGTTACTGAGCATAACGTTTTTATACGTTTATAGTTTGCCGCTTCAGGCTATGGCTCAAGGGGGCGACGATTTGGCCGCCAAGACGCAAAATCCGGTCGGCGCCATGTACAGCCTGCCATTTAAATTCAGTTTTGACTATGGCGCGGACAACGGTGAGGCTTCGTTTCTGAATATTCAACCGGTCATACCGGTAACGGTCGGAGAGTGGAACCTGATCAATCGGGTCATTATGCCGCTGATTGATACTCCAGGACTGGTCACCGGCACACCTGAAATTCCCTCCCCTGTTCAAGGAAATGGAGCCACCGGGCTTGGTGATATTAATTACTCGGTATTCCTGTCTCCTGCCGAGCCGGGCGAAATCATCTGGGGTGCCGGACCTTCATTGATGCTGCCCACAGCCTCGGACGATCAACTCGGCAGCGGCAAGTGGAGTGCTGGACCAACTGCCGTTGTACTGGCCCAACCAAAACCATGGTCCATTGGGCTTTTGGGACGTCAGCTCTGGTCGTTTGGCGGAGATTCCGATCGCAGCACGGTAAGTCAGCTGCTGCTCGAGCCGTTTATTAATTACAATCTCGAGGGAGGCTGGTACCTGATCAGTGACATGATCATCACAGCCAACTGGCAGGCGGATTCCGATAATCGCTGGACGGTCCCCTTGGGAGCAGGTTTTGGCAAATTGTTTGCCATCGGTGAGCAGAAAATGAACACCAAGCTTGAAGCCTATTACAATGTTGAAAAACCCGATGGTGCTCCGGACTGGTCATTGAGTTGGACCCTGCAGTTCCTCTTTCCGAGATGAAGCAAGGGGCATAAAACAAGTAACTATCTGGAGGTAAATCGTTGAAGACTAATGTTTTTGTAATGATCGGAGGCGTGCTTATAGCAGGTCTGCTGATTGTCGGGTCCACCAGCGCTCAATCAAGAAATCCGTCCCTGGACGAGACAATAACATTGAGGCTGGGACCGTTATGGGCAGGTCTGGATGCGAACGTCAAGGGCCTTGGCCAGGACGTGAAGGTGGATGAGAATATCGACGTCAGTGATGTTGATGTTTCGGTCTATGGCCTGTGGCGCATCACACCGCAGTGGCGGTTGGAAGCGGGTTATTCGGGCATTAATAAGTCAGCGGGCGACACGCTTGACAGCCGTGTCAAGCTTGGTCCGGTAACTATTCCTGCTGGAGTAAGCCTGGCCGGCTCGCTTGAGACCAGTGTTTTGCGCGTTGCTGCTGGCTACGCCTTTTTACGCAGCGATTCATATGAGTTTGGTATAGACCTGGGGATAAATATCACCTCCCTTAAGGAATCATTCCGGGCAACAATACCCGGTGTCGCACCAGTAAACCTGACATCCATTGATGTCACCGAACCGCTGCCCACTGTCGGTTTGTTCTACAACTACGCTTTTTCTGAGAAATGGTACCTGACCAGCCGGGCCGGGCTATTTGCCTTCAACATCGGTGATATCGACGGTACGATCTACGATGTCTTTGGCGGTATTGAATACCGCCTCTGGGAACATGTTGGCTTTGGTGCTGCCTATACGTATACCTCGGCCGATCTGACCATTTCTGACAGTGGTGTTAAAACCGATATCGAGTATGACTATTATGGCCCGCTTTTATATATCGTAGTCGGATTTTAATGGATATAATCATCTTGGAGCTTATTATTTTGTTGCTGTCCGCTAAAGCTCCAGAGTGGAAGCAGGTATTTACTCTGCGGGTCGAGTTTCCAAAGTGACCATAATAACAACAGAATAGATATCATTTATTATCCACGCTTATTAAACTTAACAGGAGGAATTCCTATGAAATTGAAACAGACTTGGAAATATCTGACCGCGCTAGGAGCGCTCGCCCTGGCATTTGGGTTGGCAGTCTCCGTCTGCGCAGCAGAAAAAAAACCTAACATCCTGGTGATCTGGGGTGATGATGTTGGGATTTCCAACATTTCGGCTTACACGAGGGGACTGGTGGGCTACCAGACGCCCAACATCGACCGGGTCGCCAATGGGGGAATCATCTTTACAGATTATTACGCCGAGCAGTCCTGCACGGCCGGCCGATCCACCTTCATCACCGGCCAGACGGCCTTCCGCACCGGGCTTTCCAAGGTAGGCCTGCCGGGTGCTCCGCAGGGAATGAAGGAACAAGACGCCACCATCGCTGCGCTGCTCAAGGAGCAGGGCTACGCAACTGGGCAGTTCGGCAAGAACCACCTCGGTGATCTCGACGAGCATTTGCCAACGAAACACGGCTTCGACGAGTTCTTCGGCAACCTCTATCACCTCAACGCCGAGGAAGAGCCGGAGAACGAGGACTATCCATCCGACCTGGTCATGGCGGACGGTCGTCCCTTCAGGGAGGCCTTTGGACCGCGCGGGGTGCTCAAGACTACGGCCGTCTACGACGAAAACGGCGCTGTCACCGGTCAGAAGATCGAAGACACCGGAGCACTCACCAAAAAGCGCATGGAAACCGTCGATGATGAGACCCTCGCCGCCGCGATCGAGTTCATCAAGGCCAAGGATAAAGAGGGCACCCCGTGGTTCGTCTGGTGGAACGGCACGCGTATGCACTTCCGAGTCCACGTCACTGAAGAGCGCCGTGCCATGGCCGATGAGGCTGCCGGCAAACACGTCGACGAGTACGCCGCCGGCATGATCGAGCATGACATGCATGTGGGCCAGTTCCTCGATCTGCTCGATGAGCTCGGTATTGCCGACGAGACGCTGGTATTCTATTCCACCGACAACGGACCGCATATGAACACCTGGCCGGATGCGGCATGGTCGCCGTTCCGGGGTGAAAAGAACACCAATTGGGAAGGTGGCTTCCGCGTGCCGGCAATGGCGCGCTGGCCAGGCAAGATTGAGGCCGGGCGAATCTCGAACGAAATTATGCACCACATGGACTGGCTGCCGACTTTCCTGGCGATGGCTGGCGTGGATGACATCAAGGAACAGTTGAAAGGTGACGGTGTTAAGGCGATAGGGCGTGATTACCGGGTCCATCTCGATGGCTACAACACGCTGCCCTACCTTCTTGGCCAAGAGGAAAAGACACCGCGTAACGAAATCTTCTATTTCTCGGATACCGGCGACATGACTGCTCTGCGCTACGACGACTGGAAGGTCATCTTTATGGAGCATCGCTTCCCGCAGACAATGCAGGCCTGGTCCGAACCCTGGACCGTTCTGCGCATGCCGCTGCTGTTCAACCTGCGGCGTGATCCCTATGAACGTGGGCAGATCACATCGAACACCTATTACGATTGGTTCCTCGATCGCGTCTTCCTGATGGCGCCGGCGGCGGCTTACGTAAGCGAATTTCTTGCCACCTTCAAGGAGTTTCCACCGAGCCAGAAGCCGGGATCGTTCACCATCGGCGATGCCAAACAGAAAATCCTTGACACTATTGGGTCACCTTAAGGTCTCTGTCGGCAGCGATAAACAGGTACAGGCCACGCTCCCCGTTGGGGACGTGGTCTGCCCTTTTTTCGTTTGTGAAGTATATGCCGTAAACTACTAATGCAATGCGAACTGAAAAACTAGCTGGCACTTCCGGCTAGACTGCTATTGCGTCATTCTTTTGTCTAGTAGTTTTTACTCTTTACCAGTGAAAGTGATGGGTCAGGAGTGCATTTGTGTAAGCCTGGCCCATCCCTTTAGGAGTTAACCATGTTGTTACAAACCAAGCGTCTCATAATACTGTTGCTGGTGATCATCCTTTCAGGCTCTACGAGCCTTGCTGCTGGCGCTGATGCGCCACCGCCTGTACCAGGAAACAAGAAATTCACTGGCGACTATGACAAGATGGTAAAGTCCAGGTTTGTCAGAGTATTGGTACCTTATAGTAAAACCTTCTACTTTCTCGATGGCGCCAAGGCTATGGGGATCACCCATGACCTTCTCAAAGAGTTTGAAAAAGAGATCAACAAAGAACGACAGAAGAGCCATCTAAAGATTCATGTTGTCATCATCCCGACGGCCCGTGATCGACTCCTACCTGATTTGGTTGCGGGCCTTGGCGACCTTGCCGTGGGTAACCTGACGATCACCGAGCAGCGTCAGAAGCTGGTAGATTTTTCCGATCCCATTCTTACCAATGTCGATGAATTGATCATCACCGCTCCCAAAGGTCCCAAATTGACCAGTTTTGCTGATCTTGCCGGCAAAGAGATCCAGGTCAGGAAATCAAGCAGTTATTATGAGAGCCTATTGAAACTCAATGAGCGCTTTAAAAAATCTGATATAAAACCGATTACAATCACTGCAGCCGATGAAAACCTGGAGGATGAGGATCTCTTTGAGATGCTGAACAGTGGTCTCATTCCCATGATGGCAATGGACAGCCATAAGGCCAATTTCTGGTCCCAGATTTTTAGGAAAGCCACCGTTCATGCCAACATCAAGATAAATAGAGGAGGTAATATCGGCTGGGCCATGCGTAAAAACTCACCTCAGCTCAAAAAAGTGGTCAATAATTTCGTTAATAAAAACAAGAAAGGTACCCTGATGGGCAATATGCTCTTCAAACGCTACCTGCAGAATACCGCGTACGTGAAGAATTCTCTTGATGAGGGGGAGCTAAAAAGATTTGAACAGACCGTAGCCTTATTTCAAAAATATGCCAAAGAGTATGATTTTGACTGGTTGATGCTGGCGGCCCTCTCATACCAGGAATCCGGCATTGATCAGTCGAAAAAGAGCAGCGCCGGTGCCATTGGAGCTATGCAGCTGCTCCCGTCAACGGCAAAAGATAAAAACGTTAACATACCGGACATCAGCAAAATAGAAGCAAATATCCATGCCGGCACCAAGTATCTGCGATTCATGATGGACCGCTATTTCGACGATGAGAAAATCGACAAACTGAACCGAGGTCTTTTGACCTTTGCCTCCTATAACGCCGGGCCTGCTAAGGTGGCAAAACTCCGAAAAGAAGCTGAATCAATGGGTCTTGATCCAAATGTGTGGTTTCGCAATGTTGAGGTTGTCGCCGCAAAACGGATCGGCAGAGAAACAGTCCAATACGTCAGTAATATCTACAAGTATTATATTGCCTACAAACTGATCGCAAAGCGCCAGGGAAAATGAAACGATCGAAGCATAGTGAGGAAAATCAGGAAGATCAAATGGTAGAGGCAGCATTGCAAGAGTTACCGGCCGCAGGTTGGCGGCTTAAACTGAGCCTCGCGCTGTTTGGACTGAGCATTGTTTTACCGCTTGGTGGTATTCCGGTTTTGACGCTCCTTGGTTTAAGCGGTACCATGACCGCCACGCTTTCCGGCGGACTGCTCGTAACCGCAGAAGTTTTGGGGATTATTGCCGTTGCGGTAGCCGGAAAAAGCGGCTTTGCCATGATCAAAGCCAAGGTTGCCGCCATTTTTAAACAATACGGCCCACCGCAGAAGGTCAGCCGCCTACGCTACCGGATAGGCCTGGTGATGTTTTTCGGCCCGATTGTGTTTGGCTGGGTATCTGTTTATGCAGCAGCATATCTTCCGGGATTTATCTCAAACCCTCTGCCCTATGCCGTCAGCGGAGATCTGCTCCTGCTTGCCGGTCTGTTCGTTCTTGGCGGCGATTTCTGGGACAAATTACAATCCTTGTTCAGACATGATGCCGAGGCAGTGTTTGTGGATCGTTCAGAAAAATAAATCAGGGAGCAGGTGTGTGTTCATTACACGTCAACCTTTCTTATCCCAATTGTTATAATCCGCTTTCTTTGCGTCTAAAGGAGGTGTACAAGCTGGCCAGGAACTCATGGTCATCACCAGATAAACCAACGAACTCAAGGCCCAACAAGAACCAATCATTCTCACTGCGTACATATTTGACCCTGCCCTGGGAGATCACTTTCTGGCTGCCCAAAATAAAGCCTATTTTGGCCAATTGCGACTCTTGTAAGTCGGTCTGCTTTGCTTTTACGCACACGCCGCCTTGTGAAATATTAACCAGGTATGTAATTAATTCACTGCTCTGGGTCACCAGCTTTACAGGAATATCCTCTTTCTTAAATAGCGGATAAAGGTCTTCTGCCGACAGACGGGTATAGGCCCTCTCTCCCTGGGGATTGTCTGGCTCATATTGCCAATCCATTTCCAACCCCTCAAGTAAAGAAATATCATTCCAATTAGCTTTGCTTTCTTCCATAAGACCCTCGCCTGTCGTCAATTTGCAGATATCTTGATGCTGGTGATACGTTGTCTGAGACTATGGTCAAGACCTCCGCTTGTTTATATTTTTCTTGAGCGCAAACAATCAGAGGCAACAGTCAATAATATCACATTGAATTTACAAAGTGAAAACTTGTCTTGGAACCAGAGGTGAGAATTACACTAATGCGAAGTTGTCAAATCGCGGCTGCATGGTGGAATCATGCACACCTGTGCGCCCTTAGGCGCATTAAATTAAAGTTTTCTCTTGTATTAATTGGAAAAGCGTTTATTGTGCTGTGCACCAAGTGATACATTCACTCATCAGATCACGCACAGCGTCACTCACCCCCTGTCTTGTAGTTTCTTTTCATTTCAGTAGCTAAAAGAGATTCTTGCTGATCATACTATTTGGAGAAGCAGCATGAAGCTCTTTATCGGCAACTTGCCTTATGATATATCGGAGTCTGAACTCAATACTATGTTTACCGAGTTTGGCGAAGTAATGAATACCAACCTGATAAAGGATCGATTCACCGGACAGTCCAGGGGATTTGCCTTTATCGAAATGTCCTCGCGCTCCGGAGGCCAGCAGGCAATGGAAACCTTAAATAAAAGTTTATATAAAAACAGAGAACTCGTCTGCAACGAAGCCACCCAAAAGAAGAAAAGTAAACATCGTCGATGGAGTTGAGAAACAACTCGATTTTTAAAAAGTGTAACAAGAGAAAGACCTGTAGTAGATTGAAGAATCTAAGTACGTGCGTTCCCTTGTATACGTGTTTTTTTAGCTGCAACATCTGTCACGTCATCTCATAAAGTGTAACACGCCAAGAGAAACAATCTCACATTTATCACGACATCAACAACACTATTGCAGCATATACGCTGCTGAAGAGAACAGTCCCTGCACAATAAAAAGGGTAATCTGTTCTTGTAACACTCAACAGGAGATTTAATGAGCTTTACCAATTTCAACTTTAACGATCATATTTTACAAGGCTTACAAAGCCAGGGATATGTATCACCAACACCAATTCAATTACAAGCAATACAACCGATACTTGATGGACGGGACCTGCTCGGTCTCGCACAGACCGGTACCGGCAAAACGGCAGCCTTTACGCTGCCCATTTTACAACACCTCAGTGCAGAACATTCTCGCGGTATAATTAAATCTTTAATTATTTCGCCAACAAGAGAACTGGCTGAACAGACGTACACCTACATCGAAAAATTCTCCAAATCATTGAAACTTCGCTGCAGTGTTATTTATGGCGGGGTGAGCCGAGAGGCACAAATCAAGAAGCTGCGACAGGGAGCGGATATTGTCGTCGCCTGCCCCGGGCGCCTTCTTGATCTGGCAAATGATAGAGAAATCAATTTGTCCAAAGTCGCCATACTGGTTCTCGATGAAGCAGATCAAATGGTTGACAAAGGGTTTCTGCCTGACATTAGGAAGATTATTCAAAAACTCCCCCAAAAGCGGCAGAGCCTCGTCTTCTCGGCCACCATGCCAAAAGAGGTGCGCTCTCTGGTAGAGGGATTGCTGGTTAATCATGTCGAGATTGCCATCAATATAACCAAGCCGATAACAAATATACAGCACAGCTTCTATAGGGTTGACAACCGCAACAAAAGTTCACTTCTCAGAACAATCCTGAAAGCAGAACATGTCGGCACGACACTCGTCTTTACGAGAACCAAATATAAAGCTAGAAATCTTGCTCTGCAGCTGGCAAAGAATGGCTTCAAGGTAACATCTTTGCAGGGTAACCTCTCGCAGCAGCAAAGGCAGCGAGCACTTGAGGGTTTTAAAAGTGGTACCTACAAGATCCTTGTAGCAACAGATATTGCCGCACGGGGGATCGATGTTGCGGGTATTTCCCATGTTATCAACTACGATATGCCGGGAACAGCAGCGGCCTACACCCATCGGACCGGGCGAACCGGGCGGGCGAGTCAATCCGGCGAGGCACTTACATTTACAACCGCAGAAGACCGCCAGATGATCAAGAATCTCGAGAGAACGCTTGAGGGAAAACTCGTTTACCGGAATTTACCAGGTTTTGCGGCTCAGAATTTCAGCACCAGTGATACGGCAGATGCGGCAGTAGAGCATAAAACCGTCGCCAATGTCAACAGAACCCACCGCAAAGTCAGGGGTAAACGATCATCCCAGCGAAACCGGGCTGCTGCATTTGATTTTGGTTTTTCAAGCTGAGATGCGACTGACAATGTCGCTCTTGAAAACAATGATACACATCTTCGAAACACATAGTGTGGCTTCGACAAACAAAAAAGGTTCATGTGAACCAAACACTAAGGAGTAGTACAAAATGGCAGAAGGAACAGTAAAGTGGTTTAACGACGCAAAAGGTTTTGGTTTTATCGCTCAGCAGGATGGCAATGATGTCTTTGTGCATCATTCTGGAATCCAGTCTGATGGATTTAAAACCCTTGATGAAGGTGCGAAGGTTACCTTTGAAGTAGTTGATGGCCCGAAAGGGCTTGCTGCAACAAATGT
>JABDPQ010000433.1 GCA_013042695.1 Desulfobacterales bacterium
CCATATATTTTTCGGTTTTGGAAACCTGCCACTTGCCGTTGACACAATATTTCAGTGTTATGGGTTCACCGGCTCCACCTTCAACAAAATACCTTTGAGTATTATCCACTGGCATGGTCGTCATGCGCATTTCCTCCTTTTCTTTTAAAACGTTTATTTATCTTAACTGAATACCAATTCTGCTAACCACTGAAGAATTAATGACCAATCTCAATGACACCGTAACCAAAGTTATCAAATATCGTAATATTAATATATATTAAAAACAAACAGAGCAATTATATTCATACCCCTATGAGCCTTTTGCAAAATGATGATTTTCGTTCAAAGTCAAACCATGCGAAAAATTTTTACCACAGGTATATAATCGATATCCCAAGAATAAAATTCAAGCATAACGCAGAGGTTGAACGAAATAGGCGTTTTGTAAGTGGCTCTTATTTACCATGAATAGTAACGTCACAGATTTACGTGCTTTCTTCCTCTGAGTCATGAGGAACAATGAGATAAAGATCGGCACTTCCTGTTTTTTTGAGGACTTTAGCATTTGCCAGTTCATGCGGCATCAGTTCCCCAGCTTCAAGTTGATCCGCGGCACCTCCCTTCAATGCCGAATCTGCACCAAAAAACTGCCCGACAGGAAAAGCAAGATTTTCATCTAAGGCATAATCAGACGGATTAAACGCTTTTTCCCCATCAGCCCTGACAGATATTTTCCGACCATTAACACATCTTCTGCCATTGCCTTGCTGGCCCCTTCGCCGTCGCCCTGAGCCAAGCAATCCAAAATACCCTGATGCGCATCTTGGACCATGGTATAAAAATCAGCCCTTAATTCAACTGACTGTTTTATTTCGTCGAGTAGGCTTTCAATAAAATCAACGATAAGGATGAGCATTGAATTGCTGGTTACCCTTGAGAGATAACGATGAAAACTTATGTCTTTCAACGTGCGGGAAGCACTATCAACCTCACCAGAAGCAATAAAAGATTCCAGGCTTTTGAGATCTTTATCAGTAATTCTTGCTGCTGCAATGCGGACAATAGCGGGCTCCAGTATAAACCGTATCATGGTAATCTCAGATATTGAAAGAGACTTGAAGTGCAGGAAATTCATCATGCTGTGAATTATGGTCTGCAATGTTACCTCAGTAATAAACACGCCTCCTGATGCCCCTTTCCTCAATTCCACCAGCCCCATAACCTCAAGAGCTCGCAGAGCTTCCCTGAGGGTTGCCTTGCTTACGCCAAATTGGTTGACAAGCTCTTTTTCCGATGCCAGCCGATCACCAGGCTTTAACTGCCCAGACAAAATTGCGTCCCTTACTTGTGAGATGATGACATCGGTGATTTTTTCATTTTTTTTGGCAGAGTCAAACATGTTTTTCCTTTGCGAATCATTTAAAGAGGCGGTTAAATCACCTCTCAATTGGCTCAATGAGATCTATTGCATTAACCAAAATGCCCTATCTTTGAGAACTTGTCAATGCTATTTATGTAAATATAATAATATTTAAAAATTTCATATAGAGCGGTAAGAAAAATGTTTATCTCTCTGGCGCTCATGGAACGACTAATCATAGAATCACCAATGGAAAAACCATATAGATGGGTAAAGAAGCTGTTGATGTTATTTCCTATAACGACCGTCGATAGGGTCCGAAAAGATACTGCAATCGATGGATTCCTTCAATCATCAGAGCATTAGAAGTACAAGATTAAACAGCTAGATTGCGAGAACCAAGTAGAAGAAATTTGGAAAAAGCTGAAAAAAGAAGTAACGTGTCGGCATCCTTAGGCGCAGCAAGGACACTGATGCTGATATATTTGGATGGTTTTACAAACCGATGATGCAGGAGTGACTCCTGTCTTATAGACAAAGATCAAATCGGATGTAATAGGACTGGGTATGAAAACACTGTTTGAAGAAACACGGATAGGTTCCATGACACTGAAGAACAGGATGTGGCGGGCAGCTACCTGGCTCAATATGGCCAGCGACACAGGTCGATTGACCAAACGCCAGGAAAAAGTCTATCTTGACTTAGCCAAAGGGGGCGTGGGAACCATCATTACAGGGTATGCCTTTGTGATTAAAGAGGAGCAACCCAACCCCAATATGCTCGGGATATATGATGACTCTTTTATTCCTGAATATAAAAAGTTTACCGATAAGATTCAGGCTGAAGGGGTAAACATCGTTATGCAGATAGTTTACGGTGGTTCCTTTAGCAGCTACCTGACAGATTCTCGCACCATCTGGGGACCGTCAGCGGTGGCCCATCCATTAACAGAAGTTGTTCCTACGGAAATGACACAAGACAACATCAAGACCCTCGTCTCAGCTTTTGCGCTTGCTGCTGCCCGGGTTAAGACTGCAGGGTTTGACGGTGTCGAACTTCATGGTGCGCACTCCTATCTGCTGAGCCAGTTTCTTTCACCATATTTCAACCAGCGATC
>JABDPQ010000185.1 GCA_013042695.1 Desulfobacterales bacterium
GGACAGACCACGGTTTTCTTCTACAAGAAAACCGTGGTCTGTCCCCTATTCTTTTCCAGTTTCTTGTCGATTGCCATTCTCGATGAGTGCACTATTGATTTTTGCTATTGATTTATTCAGGTCTTCCCTCATTTTCTGGGTATATGGATTGTAGCTCTGCAGATCCAAAAACAGTTGCCAACTGTCATTGCAGGTTTGTCCCATGACCTTAAGGAGCATTTCATAACCGAGTGTATCTGTTCGGGTTGGTGCAAGCTCCAGATCAGCAAGCAATCTGCCGACATAATGGGTAATACCTTGTGAGTATGCTGTCATTTCATCATGCATTTGCACTGTCATGACTTCAACTTGCAAAGATTTTGAGGAAAAATAGTTTACCCAGTTATCAAATGTCTCAGGATCAGCAGTAATATTGCACATGACCATTGGCAACCCTCGATCAGCCCGGAGGTATGAATCTGGACCGAACATCGGATGAGTAGCTATTATCCTGCAGCCTGCGGGTAAAAGCTCTGTCATCCAACTGGCAGGAAAGACCTTTACTGAGCAGGTATCAAAGAATACCGTGTTCTTTTTGGCATATGGAATAGATTTCTTGAGTACTTCTCTATAGGCAGATATGGCAACGCAAAAGAATAGTGCATCGCAATCGAAAAGTTCTTTCTCATTAACGATTTCAATTCCTGGGCTGACCTCTTTTTGAGTCAGCCCGCGCCTTGAAAAAACTTTTACGCGGAAGTTCTGAGCCAAAATATCTGCCCAGAGCTTGCCAAACCTCCCATAACCGTATACCGATATAACCTTGTCAACCATAATGTATTGCTTACAAAAGATAAGAGTGAGATCAATCACTCAATGGAATGCTGTTCCTGAGCTTGTTCTTGAGCAGCTCTTGGTCTCTTTTTCTGAACTCTCCAACGCGCAAATTGAATGATGATGACGGGAATTATCATGAACAACCCTATTGCACCACTCTTGACACCGGGTGCTACAATCAAGAGAGCGGCAATAAAGGTCAATACACGTTCGATCATCACCATGTGAGTGAAAAAATAACCGGTAAGTGCTGCACCGATAAATACGATGCCCAAGGCACACCCCGACACGGTCAATGCAAACGCCTGCCAGGTAAACCCCTCGGTAACTATCAACATCGACGGGGAATAGAGGAACACAAAAGGAACCAATGCCTTGGCCGAAGCCAATCGAAACGCAGTATTACCGGCTTTAAACGGATTGGCACCGGCGATCCCGGCACCAGCATAAGCCGCCAATGCAACCGGTGGTGTAATATCAGCCAACACACCATAATAAAAAACAAAGAAGTGGGCCACGATTGGCGCTACCCCAAGAAGCCCGAGGGCTGGTGCCGCAATTGAAACCAGAACGATGTAGGTAGCTGTCGTTGGAATACCGGCACCAAGTATAATACAGGCAAAAGCGGTAAAGATCAGCGTCAAAAAAAGTGTCAGGCCCTGTAAGTCTGTAAGCCCGAAGGGAATAAGAGGAACAATTATTTCTGCCAACTGTTGAGAGGCACTGGTCACCATAAAGGAAATTTTGAACCCCATCCCTGTCAGGCTGACCACACCTACGATAATGCCCACTGAAGCAGCGGAGGCACCGACAGCCAGAGCATACTGCGCTCCCGTTTTAAAACAGTGATACAAATCTGGTAGGGTGAGGCGATTGCGAGGCTGAAAAAATCCGACAACTATACAGGAGGTTATTCCCCAGAATGCCGCATTGTATGGTGTTCTTCCCGAGGTGATTATGGCAATCAGCAGTATCAGAGGTATCAGAGTGGGCCATCCCTCTCGCATAACCTTGTAAAAACTAGGCATTTCATCTGATCGCAAGCCACGCAGGCCGAGTCTTTTGGCCTCAAGGTGTACCATAGTAAATATCCCCAGGTAATGCATCAGGGCCGGGACCGTAGCAGCTAGCAAAATTGTCCTATAGGGCATTTCTAGAAATTCAATCATGATAAATGCGGCGGCCCCCATGATCGGAGGGGTGATCTGCCCACCGGTACTGGAGGTGGCCTCGACCGCAGCGGCAAAATGAGGCCGGTAGCCGACACGTTTCATCGCAGGAATGGTAAGCGCCCCTGTGGTCACCGTATTGGCAATCGATGAACCTGAAATCATGCCAAACAGAGCAGAAGAAAAAACACTTACTTTTGCCGGTCCACCGGCATAACGCCCCGCTACACATGAGGCTAAATCGATAAAGAGTTGGCCGGCACCGATGCGATTTGCCAACACACCAAAAAGAACGAAATGAAACACATAAGTGGCAACAACGCCTACTGCAATGCCGTAGATACCCTGACTGGTTAAATAAAGATGATTAACCAAGCCTTTCCAGCTTGCACCTGGGTGAACGAGAACTCCAGGGGCGTATTGCCCAAAGAGGCCGTAAAGCATAAAACCGAGGGCAATCAGCGGTAACGCAATTCCCATTGACCGCCTGGTAGCCTCAAGCGTCAAAATGATCATTAAACTGCCAAAAACCACGTCTATAGTCAGTGGGTCTCCGACTCGGAAGGCCAGGTCGTCGAAAACAAAAGGTACGTAAAAACAGGTTACTGCAGCGATGAGCGCCAGTAGCCAGTCATAGAATGGAATACCACCGAAAGCGCCAGATACAAGCGACTTTCGCTTTCTGGTGATGCCAAAAACAAGGAAGATCAAGCCAAGCACAAAGGCAAGGTGAACACCTCGGTGGGTGGACTCTCTGAGCAATCCGAAACCTGCAGTGTAATAATGAAAACATGATAGCGTGGCCAGAAGCACTCCAACGATCCAGGTAGCAGGTGCCGTCATTGGGCGCATCTGCATTTCCGGGTCGTATTCCTCTTCTAACTTCTTAATTTTTGCTTGATCAATTTCCTGCATGTATACTTTTACCTGATTTTACTGCCAACTTCTCCCATGCCGGCACAAAAAACCGGCAGACGCCTGATGCTGCCGTCTCCCGGTTATATGAGCTCTCTGCGGGATTACTTCAGCAATCCAGCTTCTTTGTAAAAACGTTCTGCACCCGGATGAAGCGGAATACCGATACCGTCAAGGGCGGTTTCTGCTGTTATGGACTTGCCTTTGGCATGACCTTTGTCCAGGAGTTGCCGAGATTTTTCGTTCCAGACCGCTTTAGCGATGTTATAGACCAGTTCTTCATCAACATTTGCGGATACAACCCATTGAGCACCTACTGAGATGGAGTTAGTTTCACCAATCCCTTCATAGGTATTTGCCGGAATAATATCTTTGGCAAAAAAACCATACTTTTTAATAATACCGTCTGCTTCCGGTCCATCAATGGGAACCAGTTCGCCTCCAACACTGGAAGCCAGCTCAACCACTGATCCGGCAGGATAGCCGACAACGATGAAAAAGGCATCCAGCTGATTGTCCTTGATTTTGTCAATGGAAGGGGTGGGCTTTATATAGTCAGCTTTCACATCCTTTTCAGTAAGTCCGTAAGCTTCGAGAATGATTCTGGCGTCAACCAGCGTTCCCGAGCCAGGTTCATCCAGAGAAACGCGCTTCCCCTTGAGATCCTTTACCGATTTAATGCCGGCCCCTTTGCGGGCAACGAGATGGATCGTTTCAGGGTAAAGGCTGGCCAGTGCGCGAAGCTCTGTGACAGCTCCTTTTCCTTCATAGATACCTGTTCCAGTATAAGCCCAGTAAGCAACATCCGACTGGGCAAAACCAGATTCCAGGACACCTGATTTGATAGCATTAATATTTGCTACAGAGCCGTTTGCCGACTGCGCAATTGCTACCAGCCCCGGGACACCACAGCTGCCGCCTTTATCGCAGGGTCTTGAGCCAGGAGGATTAGAGATGCAATGGGCGATCAGGCCTCCGATTGGGTAATAGGTGCCACCGGTACCTCCGGTACCTATCCTGAAGAATTTCATTTCCTGGGCCGATGCTGATCCAAAACAGAAGAGCAACCCAAGAGCCAACAGACATACGAGTAGTTTTTGTTTAATCATGATTTCCTCCTTTACTATTAGGTTTGATGAACAGCGTGCCAACAAAAACAAATCCATAAGAGCGATCAGACACTTCACTTATGAAGGTCAAAAGAGGCACGAATAATCGAGCTCTGATAACTAATAACTAACTGGAGAAATGGTAAGATGAGGATATGATACAAAAGATTTAAGCACGACGCCGCTTTTTTCTCTGTCTCCTACTCGTTACACGATTTATTTACAATCGGAAGGGCCGGATTGAAATGCTGCTTTATTTCTTCCTGCGTCTGAAAAATAGCATCTCGAAGTGGCGAGTTGAGTTTGGTAGCAGTTATCGACGCTTGATTTATCAGGGCAAATGCCTCTATATAGCATCCACGATGGACGAGTGTTTCGGCAAGATTGTTTGAGGCGGCAACGTGCTCTTCGTTGATCTCCAGAAGCTTCCGATACAGGGACTCGGCTTCAGAATATTGGTTTTGTGACAAATAGTTATTTGCCAAGGCAAAGAGTGCAGACTGATTTTTCGGCCAGGCCTCGACGGCTGCCTGGTAACTATGCTCTGCCGGCAAAATGTTTCCTTGAGATTCGAAGGCGCTGACTGCGCTGAGATAACGATTAGGATCCGGGTCAACAGGCAGCACCCCCGGCTTAAGAGCGATCATCCCCCATGAATCTGTCCGGCGCCACGTTGCCAGAAAACGTTCCACATCCATTTCCAGGTTTTTCTCTCTTCCCGAGCGCAATACAACCTTGCCTGCCGGCAGCATACCTATTACCACGGCATAGTGATAAGCAGGCAAAATGTTCAGGCCAAGATTTTGCAGCACCAATACAGGCCGACCGGCCTTCAGCTCAGCAATAAGAGCCTTGATATGCGGGTTGATTACATAGGGAATCCGGCCATGCAATCTGCTTGCAGCGATCAGTTCAAGTTGGAGACTTCCTCGGCGGCCGGGTAAATACGTCTGTGGAACAAGCGCATCAGGATGAACGGCAACACCTGATGCGCCAAGCAGCATTGCCAGAGATGCAGGACCGCACTGATATTTTTCCTGGGGGAAAAATGGCGTGTCATCAAGAATCAGCCCTTTTTCATGACCAATCCCGAGATCTGTGATTTTCTTTGCGCACCCCGGCAGCATTACCAGCACTGCAAGTACCATCAACACAATGGTTCGTGCAGCATACACCGTTACAGCTTGCTAAAGACGTTGGTCACCCCGACTAATTCGAGAACGAGCAGCACCAGAAAAACAGCCCCAAGCACTGCCAGTGCGTTTGACCCTGCGGGTAAATCGTTAATATGCTGCTGCAGTTGCCTGAGCTCCTGGTCGGTCAGTGCGGCAATCCGTAGACGCGCATCATCGCTATCTACGCCAAGTGTCACCATTTGAGCTTGAACGTCATCTCTTGCGAGAAAACCCTCGACGTCAGACAGTGCTGATCCGTTCTGATTGCTCAGAACGTGCTGTGTATCAATGACGACAGCTTGCGCAACTGGAGTAATCGAACTGACGGTAAAAAAAGTGATGAGAAGAGAAAAGATTACAAATTTCGTCATGGTTCGGTTCATAGCTGTTCCTTGTAGTTGTGAGTTGGCAGCAGAAATTCTACCATAGATACCTCATTGGTTGAAGATCGTCTCGTTTTTATTGCAGGTGGTTCTCCACCTTGTTGGCCTGAGGGCCAATGACGTTAAATGAGGCACAAAGTAACTAGGTTTTAGCCTATTGGTCAAGGAGAATACGCACCGCTATCAAGCAATACTGCCATCTTGGCAGCACCGGAGTCTCTTAAATCGATTGGTACCCTAGTGGATATCTTCCCCATTATTAACAATAACCTGAAGTGCATATATAGCTTCTTCAATGCCGATGGCCTGATCATCGTTAATGTCAATGACATGCAGGCTGCTCAGATCAACATCTTGCGAGCCAACACACACCTGAAGTGTCAGAATAACATCCGTCAGGTTTATTTCTAAAAGCCTGTTGTATTCATAGGCGCCAATGTCGCAAAAAGCATCCCGATCATAACCACGTTGATCGACAACCGGAGCACCACTGCTTGTGCCACCGCCAACGGCGGGACTGTTTGTTGGCAGCGCCATGGTCCAATTTGGGCCACCATTGTCAGCAAGGCTCTCAAGCAACGGATCAGCAATGATAGCCCCAGAAGTAACTGTGCAGTCATCTCTATCACCACTTTGATTGTATCGTTTTTGTGGGTACTGAAGATTTCCCCCACCGTCAATATCTGCAGTTCGATTCGTTTGGTAACAGGCCCACTCTCGCTCTGATTCATTGAAGTAAAAAAGATTGTTTTTCAGGGTAACATTGGCCCCGCCTCCAGCCTGTATGCCTCCACCATGAAACCAGGCGTAATTTCGAGCAAAGGTGTTGTTGACAACATTGCTTGCACCAGATGATAGACAAAGTGCTCCACCCATGCCAAGATCGGTGGATGTGGTATCGTTGTCTACAAATGTATTATTGACAATTTCACTCTTACCAAGCACAGAGAACCAGGCCCCTCCCCCTTGACGCCATCCATGGTTATTGCTGAACAGACATTCGATGAGTTCAACATTGAGCTCATTCGATCCACCTGCATGATCGTCTTCAATGTGGTAAATAGCACCGCCATGACCTTCTACACTACTGGCGCCTGAGGAGCTGTTGTTGATAAATGACGATTTTTCATAGGTGGCCTTGATTCCTTTATTGTCTGAAACGGTAACCTTGAGAGCGCCTCCTCCGCGTACGGCAGCATTATTCTCAAAAATACTGCCACAAATATGAACACGTTTGTGTGAATCCTGATTGTACGTGTTTGTGACGCCATCCAGGTGAATGGCGCCTCCATGTCCTTTAACGATTCCTCCTGATGATGCATCAATGGCCTCATTACCGACAAAGCTGCTGTTAAACACGAGCAAGCCGGTGGCAATGCCGCCTATAGCGCCGCCATTTCCCGCCTGATTATTGATAAATTCACTGCCTGATATGATCGTTTCGTAAGAATTGTGGACAAACAGGGCACCACCCTGATTATCAGCCGTATTGACAGCTGATGTCTTATTATTCTCAAATGTCGCGTTAATAACATGTATCCGGGTACCGGGATGTCCCCCGTAAAAGACACCTCCTGAATGGACATCACCACCGGGAGCTTTTGCATTGATCAGGCGAATATTCTGAAAGGTTATGGTAACATCGTAACCGCTATGCCAGTCTTTGAAAAAAAGGCGGCTGCTGTTCTGGCCATCCAGCGTGACCAAGCCGGCTCCGTCCAGAACGGTATCTTCTGTCGTGCTGAGTGATAGTGTTGTACTGATGGGAATACTTACCGGGTCCGGTCCGCAATCGAAGGTGATATGACCGCCGCTGACCAGCGCACTCCGTAAAGCCGTTTCAGTGCAATCGGAGATTACGACAGGGCTCATCAGCACCTTGGGCTCGAGTATCGGCTCACAAATATCTAAACCGCTCCCGAAGCAATAGGCAGACTGGGGCAAAGCTGCAGCCAAAAATGCCAAGAGCGGGAGAAAATGAGAACTTTGGATGGTAAAAATGTGCAAGATGATTTTTCCTCCCTCATCCGTTTTGGAATGATGCTGACCGATCGTCTGAGCGCTTTGCCAAACAAGAGCAAGATGCGTTGTATAACCGCTGAAATTAAAGTTTATCTCTTTTTCATCGCTCTTTCAAATTTCGCCCCTCAATTCAAGAGCCGGGATGCTTGGCCCCAGTGCGCTCCAAATACAAACTAAAGAGCCTTTTGAAAAATGATGATTTTCGTTCAAAGTCAAGGCATGCGAAAAATTTTTACCGCAGGCATATAATTGATATTCCGAGGATAAAAATTCAAGCATAACGTAGAGGTTGAACGAAAAGGGCGTTTTGCAATTGGCTCTAAAGGCTCTCTATACCTCTCAGCTGATCTTTTTTATGGAAAGAAATAGCAGACTTGCAAAGAACTGGTTATCCTTATGCGGATAGCGGGGTAGCGCCTGCAATACTGTTTACCAATCAAAACCACTCTTTTGATATGGGAGGTCGTACATGGAACCTTACGAGGAGGCTCATTTAATCGTTGCAGCTATCAGGGTTGGTCTCTATCAAAAACAATCTCCGCCAACGATTGATGAGGTCTGTTCCATTCTTAATATTTCTGTGGAGGCCGGTCTTTCAGCCTGCCGCTCACTGAGAGAGCTCGGCATCATTGACATGTCTGAAGATCCTTTTTCAATCAAACTCACCATTGCCAATCACCTTGAAATTGAGAAACTGCCGAGAAAGGCAAAAGAGGAAGATAATCTCGCCAAGGAACTCGAGCAGTTCATGGCCAAGAAAAAAGATATGGACAAGAAAGTCGACGCCATCAAAGCAGATCTAAAAAAGAAAAAGCAGGCCATGCACAATAGTATCGAAGAGAAACTCAGAAAAGAAATAGAAAAGATGAAGAAGAACAATTAACCGTCTATGTTTCAACTTACCTGATAATTTTGGGGTACATGGAGAGATACCCGCTGGACATCAATAACTGGTTATTATCTGCATATGTTCCCACAAGATTTACACATTCATACTACTTACTCTGCCAACGATAGTTATGTTTCACCATTGCAGACCATTGCACTTGTTGCCGCAGTGAGACACGCGCAAATTCTTGGCATCAGTGATCACTTCGAAAATCTTGTTTCAGGAATGTTTGAGACATATGAGGCAGAGATTCGCCAGGCGGGTTTGAAGCTGGGTGTTGAGGTGGATGGTCACTCCTGGGTCACTGAAGCAACAAACTATGATGTTGACTACTATATTTTCCACTGTCGTGACAACGATGCCGATTATAAATCACTAGAGCAGCTCTTAAGCACTGGTAAGCCGGTCATCATTGCCCACCCAAACGCTTTTGCCACCAACCTTGGTCGTGTATCAGCAACCTGCTTGATTGAGATTAACAACCGCTATGTCTGGCACAATGACTGGTATAACTATTATCGCCCGCACAGAGAACGCTTCAATTTTGTCATCGGCTCAGATGCACATCAGCCCAATTGGCTGGGACAATCGGTTGCACGCTACGCTGCTGATCAGCTTGGCATTATTGAGCATCTGGTCTTTGAGGAACCATAACCTTTAGGCGTGATCGTTGTGGATATATACTTGCCACCTGATCTAGATCGAGTGTGATTCCCCTAATGTACTGTCCAATATCTGCGAAACGATGAGGTGACGGGATCTGATAACTCACATCTTTGCTAATATGGCCTCGAGATATCTCGACTGCAGTTGCTTGTTTGCGAGAACCTGTTTGATGGGCGGCAGTGTAAATATAACCCCAAAAAGTGCAGCGAGTGCCCGATGACTCCACAAGACCCGGTTATCAAAAATCAGATGTTGGAGTTTACCGCGCTCGATTGCCATAACTACTGATCGATGGGCACTGTTGATTGGTGTTATAACTCGTTTTTTTCGGGGCTTGAGCGTAACTGCTTTTTCAGGACAGGCTCGAACGCAGAGCCCGCAGCCAAGACACAAGTCCTCTGAAAGCCTCGACAGCCGTCGCTTTGGTTTATGGGGATCGTTGGCAGAAACAAGAGACATCGCCTCAACCGGACAAACATTTACACACTTGCCACAGCCGTTACAGCCATAGTTTTGGATCTGAGGAATAAAGTTAGTCGTGTGAACCGGATAGAGATTTGCAAAGCGCTTGGCAGCAAGCATGGCCTCACAGCAGCAACCGCAGCAATTGCAGATAAAGTTAACTTTTTGCCTGACATTTTCGCCAAACTGCACAAGATTTTTTTCATACGCCTGTTTCAGGAGTTCCTTGCCTTCGGAAACATCGACCTGCCGAGCGTGCCCGTGTCGAATCAGCGAGGCTGCAGAAGTGTTAAAGGTCATACAGATATCCATTGGCCGATCACAGGCGTTGCCCATGTGATCCATCTTATGGCGGCAATAGCAGAGGCTGATGCCCATATGGCTGGCAGTCTCAATGACCTCTGTAGCACGTTCATAATCCAGGACATGAACACTCTGTTCAACAGGTATGGCGGGCTCATGGACAAAGACCCGGCCAAGCTGTGTCTCGCCCTGAGTAAACAATTCCCTGACGAAATCTTCTTCAACGTTAAGATAGTGGTAGAACAGCTCACTTAATACTTTCTGATCAATATCCTGGCGCACCCGCATCAGTGAAAACTCAAAAAAACCGGCCATGGGAGGAGGGAGGACATATTGAATTTCCTCTTCCTGATAGATATCAACGAGAACTGCTCTTTTGGCAAGAGTATCAAGTATACGCCGAGTCTCTTTTTCACTCAACCCCCAGGCTCTTTCAGCCTGCTGGGCAGTAAAGGGTTTGATTGGCAACAGCGATACCAACTCTGCTTCGCGATTGCTCATGAGCATTTGCAGTATCTTTGCAAGCAGTTTTGAAGGTGGGGCCCCTTGCGGAAAGCGATTGAGTCGCTCGGTAAGTCGATTGTAAACAGCGTGTTCGATATGGTGAGCCATAAACCATTCCCCCTTTCGGTTACTATGGAAAAACAGTCCCTTATCAAATGTACCATATCAAAAAAAAAGTCCAAGCGTACAACCTTAAAAAAACGTGACGTCAATAGACACAATACAGGCCAATATAGCGAAAACAGGCGATTCTTCAGTATTTGGTGAACAGCATCGAATGACAGATAAGCGCATTGGCCGTCAAGCAGCATTGATCTTAGCTCCAGAGATACTTATTATCGTCAACATTACTGAGCATTGCTTTACCTTCAATTAAAAAAGCCAGACAACCGTACTGACAGCTGAACCATCTCTTAGAGAGGACACCGATGCCACAGAAACAACTTTTAGAAATCTTTTCAGATTATATTTGACCTTGGTGTTATTTCATTACCGGGCGTATTGAAAAGCTGCAAAAGTCGTTTGATCTCACTATTCGCTGGAGGACATTCCCCCTTCACCCTGAGACTCCGGAAGAGGGACAACTCCTTGAAGATTTATTCAGGGCAAGTCCAGAGAAAATACAGGCAATGATTGAAAACCTGCGCCTGAAAGCAAAAGAGCTTGGGCTGCCCTTCGGGCCACGGACAAAAACATACAACAGTAGATTGGCTCAGGAGTTGGGGCTCTGGGCTGAAGAGATGGAAAAAGGAACTCCTTTTCATATGGCGGCCTTCAAAGCCTATTTCGTCGATGGTTTGAATCTGGCCAAACATTCGGTCCTGCTTGAGCTGGCAAAAAACGTCGACCTTCCTGTCAATGAAGCGGAAAGGGTACTTACTGAGAGGACCTACGCTGCTCACGTTGATAAGGATTGGGAAGATTCCCGCTTTCTCGGCGTCACTGCGGTACCCACTTTCATAATGGGTCGTCATAAACTGGTCGGGGCTCAGAGCTTTGAGAATCTATCTCAGCTTGCAAGCATCAATGGTGCTCTGCCTATGAAATAGGTATTCCGAGCTTGCGGTCATAACCTGCTCAAACAGCGATGGCAGCGACACCATATCTCTTCAGGTTGCCACCAAATGCTAAACAGCCCTATCTATAGGCTAGGCCTTCTCATATGAACTACTGCTCCGAGTGCAGCGGAAAAGTTTCATGGCGCATACCGCCCTTAGAAGATATGCCCCGATTTGTCTGTGACAGCTGCGGAGCTATTCATTACGAAAACCCAAAAATGGTGGTTGGCGCTATTCCAGAAGGAAATGGAAAAATTCTCCTCTGCAGAAGAGCGATTGATCCGCGTCGGGATAAATGGACTTTGCCTGCCGGTTATCTCGAAAACGGAGAGACGATTTCTGCATGTGCCCAGCGTGAAGCTCTAGAGGAGGCCTGTGCCCAGCTCGAGGCACTGAAACCATACGCCCTGATAAACATTCCGTTTATTAATCAGGTATATTTCATGTTCCGTGCGCGTCTCGTCAACGACGATTACCGTGCTGGTATAGAGAGCCTGGAGGTCAAACTTTTCGGTGTAGAAGAGATTCCCTGGGACGACCTTGCTTTCAGGGTAATTCATGATGTGCTGCAAACCTACAGCGAGGATGTGAAGACTGGCGTCTTTCCGTTCCGCATTATGGATGTTGAACCCAGAGCAATTGATTAGCAAATCACCGGAGATTGCAGTACTCTGAAGCAGATATAAAGATTGTTCTTTTATTCCGTGAATACTAAATTTGGAGGCTTACGTGTCAGACATTTACGCCATTCATGTTGAAACAATTGACGGCACCAACACTGATCTTTCTACTTACAAGGGAAAGGTTCTCCTTATCGTCAACGTTGCAAGCAAATGCGGTTTTACTGATCAGTATGAGGCACTCGAAACACTTTATGTGAAATATGCTCATCGTGGTTTTGTTATTTTGGGATTTCCCTGCAACCAATTCGGCAGCCAGGAACCGGGAAACGAAGAGCAAATTAAGGAATTTTGTCGTCTCAACTATGGTGTGACATTTCCTATGTTTGCCAAAATAGAGGTCAATGGCGACAATGCGCACCCCCTGTATGAATTCTTAAAGAAACAACGGCCAGGGGTCCTCGGCAGTGGTTCAATTAAATGGAATTTCACAAAATTTCTCATCGATGGAAAGGGATATGTCGTGGAGCGCTTTGCTCCATCTAAAAAACCTGATGAGTTGGAACATAATATCGAAGTGTTATTATAGCTGGTTGATTGCTATACGGGCCTTTCAAGGTACAAGAATTACACAGTCAAAATAATTTTAAAGGAGAGGAAAAAATGAAGAAAATAGGATTTATAGGTACGGGTATCATGGGTAAACCTATGGCAATGAATCTGCAGAAAGCAGGTTATGACCTCCTGTTCTCAGAGCAGTATAAACCCGCACCAAAGGAGTTGCTCGGCGAAAATGGTACGGCATATGCCACTAACAAAGAGGTAGCAGAGGCCGCTGAGGTTATCATCATTATGGTTCCCGATACCCCACAAGTCGAATCAGCATTATTCGGACAAAATGGCGTGTTTTCAGGTTTGAGGGAAGGTCATGTCGTTATCGATATGAGCTCGATTTCTCCCATTGCCACCAAAGAATTTGCTGCAAAAATTAATCAAAGAGGTGCTGAGTACCTCGATGCCCCGGTCTCCGGCGGTGAAGTAGGTGCAAAAGCAGCAACACTTACCATTATGGTGGGCGGCAGTCAGGATGCCTTCAATACCGCAAAACCACTGTTTGAAACATTAGGTAAAAACATTACTCTCGTTGGCGGCAACGGAGACGGACAAACCTGCAAAGTTGCCAACCAGATCATCGTTGCTCTCAATATTGAAGCCGTGAGCGAGGCGCTGTTATTTGCCTCAAAAGCAGGAGCTGACCCGGCCAAAGTGCGAGAGGCCCTGCTCGGCGGATTTGCCTCTTCAAAAATACTGGAGGTGCATGGTGAGCGCATGGTCAAGGGGACCTTCGACCCGGGATTTCGCATTTCCCTGCATCAAAAAGATCTCAATTTAGCCTTAAGCGGTGCTCGCCAGTTGCAGGTAGCATTGCCTAATACGGCAACAGCACAGGAATTATTCAATTCCTGTGCTGCTCTAAACGGAAGCGACTGGGATCATTCCGCTATGATTAAAGCGCTGGAACACATGTCAAACTACTCAATTCGTGACTGATTTTTTGCTTTAACGACAAACGACGATGGGGTCATAAAAGGGGTCACCCATTAAAAGGCCCCGTCAAGAGAATATAAAAACCCATCCAAGAAAAATGTAATTTTCTTGAGAGGCTAACATACCAGAATACCGCTACCTTGCTTGTGACTCCGATTTGTTTTCTGCACCCGTTATTTCAAGCTGTC
>JABDPQ010000189.1 GCA_013042695.1 Desulfobacterales bacterium
CCACCCTTCATTTGTCCAAATATAGGTAATATCAAAGCAATAAACCCTATCAGGCTCTGAAACCTCAAAGTTTCTTTCCAGCAAGTTCGGGGCTACCGGCAGATTGTGTGTGCTATCTGTTGTTACCTTGAACTTCTTTTTCTGTTTAGCAACTACACCTGCTGCTTTCATAAGCGTAGCTGCCTTGGCACGACCGCAGGACTCACCCTGGGACTCAAGTTCAGCCGATATTCGACGGGCACCATATGATCCTTCAGTCTGGTGACGAATTTCCCTTATCTTAGGAATTATGGTTCTTCCGGATGAAGCGTACTTGATGTGAAAAAAATATAGAAAAAATAATGGACATGTAGTCCTTATCAAAGCGGCAAAGCAAAAGATAAGGAGGGTTCTACATGTCCACGAGTTTACTTTACCATGGATTTGGTGTTGTCGGATATCAGTATATTCGAACAGATTACAAAGAAGGCCAAATTATTTTCACATTGTCGAGGAAGAAATTTAGCCTTCGGTGTCCAGTATGCAAAAGCAAACGGATTATTAAGCATGGATCGCTTCCTCGCTGGCTTCACTCTTTGCCTATAGGGAGAATATCAACCTTCATCAAGACAGAGATACCACGTGTTGAATGCAAAGAATGTGGAATTATTCGGCAAGCTGATATTGGCTTTGCCGACGCGCGTTACACTTATACGAGAGCCCTGGGCCGATACGTGCTTGATCTGGCGAGACATATGACCATTTCTGATGTAGCCAAACACCTGGGATTGAGCTGGGATCTGGTCAAAAGCATTCAGAAAAGACACCTTTTGAAGAAGTATGGAAAGCCCAATCTCAGACAGCTAAAACGAATTGCTATTGATGAGATTTATGTGGGCAAGCGTGGTTATCTGACGATTGTGCTGGATGTTTTAAGTGGAGCGGTTGTCTTCGTAGGAAACGGCAAAGGGAGTGATGCACTGGAGCCGTTCTGGAAAAAGCTTCGGCGCTATCGGAAACTGCAAATTGAAGCTGCCGCCATAGATATGTCACCCGCGTATATCAAGGCGATACGCGAGAATTTGAAGGATACGGTCATAGTTTTTGATCATTTTCATGTGATCAAGATGTTCAATGAGAAGTTGTCCGATTTCAGACGACAATTATTTAACATCACGGAGGAATTGTTACCAAAATCAGTTCTCAAAGGAACTCGCTGGCTACTGCTGACTGCAAGAGAACGGTTGAATAGTGAGCAGGATAAACAGCAGCGCTTAGAGCAGGCATTGGAGCTTAACAGGCCTTTGGCAACGGCCTATTACATGAAAGAGGATTTACGACAATTATGGAATTGGGAAGGTGATAAAAGTGCTGCTCAATGGCATTTGACAAGCTGGATAGAAATGGCCAAAAACTCCGGTATTGGAATGCTAAAGAAGTTTGCTAAAACATTGGAGAGACACTTTGATGGTATATTAGCCTACTTCGATTTTGATTCACTTTCCACTGGTCCTCTTGAGGGCACCAACAATAAAATCAAAACAATGCAAAGAAAAGCTTATGGATTCAGAGATATGGAGTTTTTTAAGCTCAAAATAATGGCTCTCCACGAAACAAAGTACGCTTTAGTCGGATGAACCGTTTTTCTCATACACACCTAACCGTTAAAGTTAAGTTTACCATTACTAATTGACAGACTTTCTATTCTCCGTGCACTGACACTTTCAAGCCAAATTCTTCCAAAGTCTTCAAAGCTGTGGAAATCGCAGGGAAAGATGAGGCCGGTACCTGGTACTCCATTTGCAGAGCGTCGTACTTGGATAAACCAAACTTGTGATACACCATTATCTCCACTGATGAAAGGCTGTTCTCCTTCAAGAAAACTCCCATTCGCTCAAGATTGTTCGGGGTATCATTAAATTTTGGGATCAGGGGGAGACGGATGGTAACGGGGAACTTGAGTTTTCCTAACTCAATTGCATTTTGCAAAATGGGAGTATTGCCGACCCCTGTTCCGATTTGGTGGGCTTTGTTGTCCATATGCTTGATATCAAGCAAAATCATGTCAAGGTGTGGCAGCATGTCTTTGAGGATTTTCCAAGGGGCGTAACCGGAGGTGTCCAAGCACGTATGGAATCCAAGTTCATCGTGAAGTTTGATGAGCAATGCTCTTAAAAAAGCTGGTTGGGCTAATGGCTCTCCTCCACTACAGGTGATCCCGCCTCCACTGTTCATAAAAATTCTCCAGTGTTCCCGCACTTCCGAGCAGATTTCACTCACACTGTCATGATACCCAGAGAGAAGACGTGCTTTAGAAGTGCATGCCGAGACGCACTGCCCGCATGTCTGGCATAGGTCATTTTCTCTTGTGATGGTTTTTGTATCTGCAGATAAAGCTCCGTTAGGACATGAAGCAATACATGCCCCACATAAAGTGCATAGGTTCTGGAAATAAAGGAGTTGTGAATACTGTTGCTGCGATTCAGGATTGCTGCACCATTTGCATGATAGCGGGCATCCCTTGAAAAAGATGGTTGAGCGAACTCCTGGACCATCATGCAGGCTGAAATGCTGTATATCAAAAATCATCCCGTCATTGCTATTTGCCATGGAGCACAACCCTGTATTCTGATTACATTGCGAATCATGGAACGAAAACGGCAATACCTTCTTCACCGATACTGATAATTGCTTCTTCCAGAGAATCCTGGAGGTTCTTTTCAACGACGATCGGCAGGCCATCTACCTCCAGTCTAATATCATCATCTTCATCAAAGGATTCGTCAATGGTAACCCCTAGTGTGCTTTTCAGGGAGCATCCCGCCCCCATGATCAACCTACCGACACGAATGAAACCATCCTAATTTTCTGCTAGAATCTCTTTAAATAATTGTTGAGCTTCCCGGGAAATTTCCATAATGATCCTTGGGCTTATGGGGATTGAGTTTCAGGGCAGCATGTAAACCCACCTGCCCTTTGTGTCTAAGTCTATGTTTGCAGCTCAGTGCGAGCTATAATCTCATCCTGTATTCCTTCGTGGAGTCTCGTGAAATAGGCACTGAAGCCAGCAACTCTCACGGTCAGATCCTTGTAGTCATCGGGGACTATCTGTGCCTCCCTGAGAACTTTGGTGTCCACAATGTTAAACTGGATGTGGGAGCCGCCGAGGTCCATGTACTCTTTGATCAGAGCCAACAGCTTCCGGGCACCATTAATGCCTGCCAGGCTAGACGGATGAAACTTCATGTTAAAGTGATTGGAGCCATATCTGACGGTATCCAATGCAGTTGCAGCAGAGCGGATAAGAGCGAGAGGTCCCTTTGTATCGGTGCCAGGAGTTGCAGAAACAGAGGCATCAGTAAGGGGGGCATGAGCCTGGCGGCCGCTTGGCAAAGCTCCCGTAAGGGCACCGAAGTAATTATGAATAGATAGGGAATATGCTTCTATATTGGCCGTGTGATGATTGTAATAGTTAGCGTCAACATTGTGAAAAGCCTCAAAGGCCTTGTCATATACTCGCCTTACTAGTCTGTCCATTTCAGGGTCGGAGTTACCGTGCTTGGGTGCTTCCAGGCAGATGTTCCTGATGGACTCATAGCCGCAAAAGTTATTCAGCAGAGCGTTCTTAAGCTCCTGCATGCTCAGCTTTTTAGTATCAAATACACCATACTTGATGGCGCTCAGAGAGTTCGCAGCATCAACGCCTGCGGTACTGATGGTGTAGTAAAGATAGTAGTCGGGACCACCGTCATATTCATGCTGTCCTCTTTCCAGGCAGCCGCCGTACATAGCCGAGCGAAAAGGTCCAGGCACCGTATCCGCCAATGCTTTATTAGCAATGGAGCCGTAAGGACGAATCTTTTCAAACATGAATTGGACCTGCTTATCGTATGCGTCCAGGACTTGCTGGAAGGTGGTAAAGGTAATTGTGTCCCCCGTGCGAGCGCCGATCTGTTTCCCGGTGTCAGGGTCAAGCCAATCATTCATTGCCAGCTCAAAACATTTGGCGAGGTTAAAGGTCGCGTTTTCACGAATGAATGCAGTTTTTCCTGCAACTCCAGTTCCTACGCAGCTCATGTTGATGCAATTTCGGGCGTCTTCCAAGGTGATGCCGCATTTTGCATGACGGGTGAGCAACCGTTGGATTACAACATCGTTATTCATCCACTGCGGCTGTCCCAATCCGGTTCGGTCAAGCTCAACAGCCTTCAATAAAAAGTCTTCCTTGAGTTTGTCGTGGTAAAGCAGGGTGAGTGTCGGCTGAATATTCCGGAGGTCGATCTGGGTATCAAGGAGGAGATAATCAAGCTCTGTCGTTGCGTCCTCACCATTACCATTGAGACCGCCAATATTTATGGTATGTCCAGTGTGGCCCGAGGTCAGTTTTGAGTAGGAAATACCTTGATAATACCCAAACTCAGATATTTTGACAAACAGGCATTTGAGCCAGGCAATTGCATCTTCACGACTCAGGCCAGCAGCCTTGTCCTTCTGAAAATAGGTGTCGAGGTATTGTCCCAGCCGCCCCGGCGAAGAACCGCATCCACTTTGTTCGATCTGGATTCCCAGGTGTAGAAACCACCAGGATTGAATTGCTTCCCTGAAGGTGCGCGGCGGATGTTCCGGCACGCGTTGACAGACTTCGGCGATTTCGAGCAGCTCTGCCATTCTTTCCTGGTCGTCCGTCTGGCTGGCCATTTCTCTTGCCAGGTTTGCATAGCGATTGGCGAGGTGAACCAGAGCTCTCATGGAAATGAGAACTGCACGATAAAAGTCGATACGGGAGCTGTT
>JABDPQ010000195.1 GCA_013042695.1 Desulfobacterales bacterium
GCCCCGGGTTCCATGGACTTGACTGACTCAAACCAATCTCTTCAAGCTTTTAAACTAGCCGAATTGCTATTGGATCTTTATCCGACCGAAGACGAACTGACTGAGATAGAAGCCAAGGCCGCAGCCGAGCCGCAAGAGCACCCGACCATCCTCCATTTGGCGATAAAACTAGCCCTTTCAAAAATGCACCTGAACACGCTCACCACCAAAGCTCACCTGACTGTTGTTGTGGCCATGTTCAAGGAGCACAACCGGATCCAGTCTAAGAAAACCCATCCAGCCGGTGAAGATTTCATTCGCAGGAAAGTAGCTGAGCTCAACTGGCTATACGGGCCCAAAGCAGATGGGTCTTTTGACTTGATCTTTGTTGACGACGGCTGTCCTGAGAATAGTGGCCTTATAGCCGCTGACATTGTCGAGGAGGAAGGCTATGATAATGTCCGAATCCTTTTCCTGGAGCAGGCCATTGCATCTGGTTCGCCCATTGCCAAGGGACTCAAGTCCACCGATGACAGCCAGAAAGGCGGCGCCATACAATACGGCCTTTGGGAGGCGATCCATCAACCCCGGAGCCAAAATGAGTTGATCGTACTTTATACCGACGCCGACCTGTCAACCAACATTGGCCAAGCCGGCCTGCTACTCAAACAACTAGACGACACAAATACCATGTGCACCCTTGGATCGAGGTATGATCCGGGCGGCATCTATTGCTCCCCGTCTGGGGCCCAGGGTCTGAGCGAACATGATCGGCTCAGGCTGATCTTTCGGAATTATGTGCGAGCGGGACTACTACCCCAACTGGGGCCTGGAGTGGATACCCAGTGTGGCTTCAAGGCGTTCAAAGCCGAGGCTTTGGCTGCAACCCTAGAAAAATTGGTTGATAAAGGGTCTTCCTTTGATATGGAGCTGCTTCTTTTAATCACCCTGCACTACGATAATGGTGGGAGGACGGTGAAACAGGCTCCAATAGTCTGGATCGAGTCCAACGAAGAGTCCAATTTTTATTGATCCATAGGCGTGATCGAAAGTAACAACCAAAATGTATATCCTTACCACACTAACAAATCGAAACGACACAGCAAACAGTGCCGTTTATTTGGTCATGATTATTATCATATAAGTATTTTATGCCAATAGAGATAAAAGATGGTGCTCCAGCTACAATTGAATAATGACCGTCTCACGGCAACAATTTGCGGTTTAATGGAGGAAAACTATGATCTTGGTAAGCTGACCCGTGTCGAGGAGATCTTAAGCGGGTATTACAATAAAAGCTATGCTGTATGGATGTCAAATGATGATAAAAATCGTCGGTATTTTCTGCGTTTGTATAATGCCAAAACCTCAGAACACGAAATCCTCTTTGAACATGGCCTGCTGAATCATTTAAGATCAAACGGGTTTACCCTTTCGGCATCGATTATTCCGAGCCGAAACGGTGCAACAATAACACAGATACCATGGCCTGAAAATCAGCGGAATAAAAGAGCGTTTTGGGCATTATTTGAGTTCCTTGAAGGGGAAGATAAATACTCCTGGACCTCTACTAATCTGACAGATAACGAGTTCGTTAACGCCGCTGAAGTCCTCGCCCATCTCCACCACTGCGGCCATGGATTCAAAAAGCCGCTTGGAGCGGATCGTGTCCAACCACCGATAATGGAATTCATTCGTACCTTCAAGAGTACCTTTTCCAACTTTTTGAAACATGCTGATGATCGTCAGTGTGATCATATATTCAAAGATAATTTTAAGACGATCTGTAAAGCCCTAGATTATGCAGACTCCTTTGATATCAAGTTTAAAGGAATGACAGAATTACCGATTCATTGTGACTATCATCCGGGAAACCTGAAATATTGCCATGAAAAAGTCGTAGGTGTTTTCGATTTTGATTGGTCTAAGATAGATTACCGGCTGTTTGATGTTGCCTTAGGACTCATTCATTTTACCAGCATCTGGGGTGACCAGGCAGAAGGACTTCGGCAGGATATATGTAATCTTTTCTTGAATTCATACAATGACGCCTGCCGTCGACTCAACCACATCTACCCATTGACGAAGAAGGAGCAGAGCTACCTGGTTCCTATGCTATCCATTGCCAATCTTTATGTTCTCAATTGGGAGTTGGTCGAATTTTACAGCACACCGGGGTTAGATGAGGAAGAATATCTTTTCTACATCGACCATACGATCGGTTTAATGCATTGGCTTATGCTTCATCAGAATGAGCTTGGGATTTGGGTAAATAATTCATAGTTTACAAACATTAGATCTCATCACTCGAATTGAAATCCAGTCTGCTTTGTGCATCCGGCAATGCTCGGCTTCAAGCAGCAACGGCGCAACCTGCTTCCACGAATTCCCGCAGGCCACCCTTCTTTTTCAGGCAACTTCTTTCCTGCATCGGTCTCTTCAATCAGCACTCGTCTGCGATCGTTTACATCCTTTGTGCGACGGACAAGTTCCTTTTTTTCCAGGCGATTTAGAATATCTGTTACCGTCGTTTGTTTTAGGCTGATCTTGTTGGCCAGCCGGCTTACGGTAATAGCCCCTTCCGCTTCAACCTCTTTTAAAATGAGGAGTTGCGGTGTTGTAATGCCATGTTGGCGTACCAGCTGTCTTGAATGGAGGTCGATTGCCTGGATGATGCGTCGCAAGCTAACCAGTACGCCATCTGAGACAGCAGCAATGGTTTTCTGATTTGAGTTCTGATTACGAGTCAAAATTTTCCGCCTTTTCCATTGGACAGTATTTAAAAAACAACGAATTAAAACTCTCTGTTAATTACCACAATTTAAGCGATTGTATTTATGTGTGCGGTTAAAGCGAGAGAGGAGAATTGTTTTCTCATGCTGATGGAAATTGGTAGCACTCATTAAACATCGGATCCGATATAATTTCAAGGTATGAATTTGAGTATTTACAACAGCGATTTGTCGCCGAGGCCTCATCGGGCGGTTATGATTATTAACAAGAGATGCAGGTATTTCTGAAACAACGGGTGTCGCATCAGGGAGTTGTACTATAAAAAAACAGGAGGCTTATAGAGACGGGAGCTTGATACCAGAGGGGCAATGTTCACTGTTAGCTGGCATCCCAAAAGGCCGGTTCTAGCAAAGGAGGTTCTTTATGCTTATTCTCACTATACTAATCCAAAGAAGAGCAGAATTATTTTGGCGCTTATTCTCGGTTTTTCTGAAAAGATGCAGACACATTGCAACAGTATAAAAATTCGATATCTCAAATGAATATAGACACGACGCATCAAAAGCTTAGACAACGCATAAGGCAAATGAAGGGTGCCGTGGTGGCATTTTCTGGTGGCGTTGACAGCACACTGCTGACATATATAACGCATCAGGAGTTGGGCGATACTATGATGGCCCTCACCATTAAAACTCCTTATATCCCTGACTGGGAAGTCGAAGAGGCAGAGTTGTTTGCAAAGGAGTACAACATTCGCCACGAAGTAATCGAACTTCCCTTACCAGCAATCCTTATTCAGAACCCACCGGAGAGGTGCTATTTATGCAAAACCGAGGTTTTTAAAACCATCCTGCACCAGGCTGCAAAATACAACATCAGCACTGTCATTGAGGGCTCAAACAAGGATGACCTAAGTGATTATCGCCCTGGGATGCGGGCACTCAGGGAACTGAACATTGAGAGTCCAATGCTTCAACTAGGGATCACCAAAGATGACATTCGCAAGCTATCACAACAGCTGGGACTAAAGACATGGGACAAGCCTTCCTATGCCTGTTTGTTATCACGCATTCCTTATCATACCGAAATTACGTCGGCAGAACTCACCAGAATATCCCAGGCAGAGCAGGTGCTGCGAGAACTGAACATTTCAGGCTCTCGGGTGAGAAGTCATGGGAATATTGCACGAATTGAACTTCCGCTTGGGCAGTTTCCTGAAATACTGCGCTCTGATCAGCGAGTTAAGTTGGTGGAAAAAATACAAGCATGTGGCTATTTATACGTGACTTTGGACCTGGAGGGCTATCAAACAGGGAGCCTAAACAAAACACTTAAAACTGAAAAAGATCATAAAGAATGAAACTGCTTTTTGATTTCGTAACATGTGTTCTCATTTATAATTGTATATTTATCTAGGTGAAGATCTGGGTAACTATAAAGCACTATTCATCCTGAGCCTTTTGCAAAATGATGATTTTCGTTCAAATTCAAACCATGCGAAGAGTTTTTACCACAGGCAGATAATCAGGATACTCGCGGCCAGTTTTTATGGTGTTCATTTTCTTCAATTCTCCTTTTTGAAATCCGTGAGAGCATCTGCTCTCGTTTATGAACTTCACTTTAAAGTGACAATTGGGAAGAAATATGAAGCAATTAAGAAAGTATCAGAGACATAAAATGTGATCCCGCTTTGCTGATTTGTTATGGCCTATGAATATTCTCATATCAATAGCCGTATTAGTAATGAGATTCAGCGGATTGGCTGCTCAGATACTTTTGTTGAGGAAATGCTTATCCTCCTTCTGAGCACTATACTATTGAGACTGCAAAGCATGACTAAACCATGACCAGGACTAAAGATTCGTATCTCCAATCTCATCTATGCACTCAAATAGTCCCATTGAGCTTCCGAAGAACTTAGGTCTGTTTTGTCTATAGATGGGTTTAGATCAATCTTGTTAGTGCTGCGGCAGCACATAGTCAGGTTATGTTTTATGTTCTACCGTTATGACAACATTCCCTTTCTTGTGTCCTGCTTCAACATACCGAAAAGCCTCGGCAGTCTGTTCCAGTGGATAACACCTGTCAATTACAGGTTTCAACTTTCCTGCTTCAAATAGCTTTTTGAAAAAATCGAGATCTTCCACACTCTCACCTGCTACCCCGCCCTTTACTTTCTTGTCGCCTACCATAGAAGTCCAAGCTATTTGAACAAGTTCTTTCAGATCCATTAACACCGGTAGGAAGACACCCTTGGGATTCAGCAACTTCTTACAGTGTGAAAATGATGTCTTACCAACCGTATCAAGAATGAGATCATACCTCTCCTCGCTATTTGTAAAGTCCTCTTTAGTGTAATCAATTACCTTATCGGCTCCCAAAGATTTGACCATAGCCAAATTCGCGGTGCTACATACCCCGGTAACTTCTGCTCCAAAACACTTTGCTAGCTGAACCGCATATGTTCCGATAGCACCAGAAGCACCATAAATAAGTATTTTATGGCCTGCCTGAATGTTCCCCTTATCTCTAAGGAAAAACAATGCCGTACTCGCACCCAAAAAAATTGCAGATGCTTCTTCCCAAGCCATGTTGGCCGGTTTTATCGTCAACACCCCGCCTTCAGGTACGCAGGTATACTCTGCATGAGCTCCAAATGTTATTCCGGGAGTTCCAAATACCTGATCACCTTTTTTAAATCGTTTTACATTTTTACCGACCGCCTCAATTTCTCCAGCCAGATCAATCCCCAGTATATTTATTCTCGGTTTGAATACACCAAACATGAAAAGTCGAGCGGGGAGTTGGAACACTCCAGGGACAAATGTGAAATTACGGACATTACAATCGGTTGATGTAACAGTTGTTGCACGTACTTTTATCAATACTTCATTGTCTTTAGGATCAGGTTTTTCAATCTCTTTAAGTTGAAGTTCATCCGCTGGTCCAAATTTTGTGTGCAATATCGCTTTAATATATGCTCCTCCTCTTCTTTATTTCTACTGGGTACCTTGAAAAGTCCTAATTTCCGCTCAGGATCAAGGCGTACAAGTAGATCATACCGCAGTCATATATTTTATATTCCAAGGATAAAATCTACATAGACAACGATGAGATTGCATAAAAAGTCAATTTTTCAAGGTTCCCTATTGATTAAGGTTTCAAGTAACCCTGTTTAGTAGATGAAAATGCTTATAACAATGAACTGCTCTGTCCCAAGCAACGGGATATTAGATTCAGGATATGCATTAAACCATCTAATATCATTAAATTTACTCTGTTTTTCTATTATCTACGAGGATAGTGCTTGTTTAAAAATTGAAGCAAATCAGGCCAGCTTTCTGCTCTGATGTTATGCCCTGCATTGTAAGAAATATGCTGGAATGGAAAATTATAGTGGTTTGCCTCAAGCCTTTGAATAATCCTTCTCGACATTTCTGTTGATGGCCAAATTTCATCTTTTTCCCCGGAAAGCAATAGGACAGCAGCGGACATATTTTCAACGGGAATAGCAAACGGCTCAATTTCTGCATAGTCGTAGATTATTTCCCACCATGGATTGTAGTTGGCAACAGCCTTTTGGTAGTCCACATAAGGGATTTCCTTGCCTTCGAACGTCCAAGCAGAGCCAGAGACCTCTCTTTTCTGATCATAAGCACCACCCACATAGGCGCTTGAGACGAGGGCAATAACCGTTGATATTTTTGGATACTGTATGGCAAGCAAGAGAACCGCTTCTCCCCCACGACTATTTCCGACAACTGCAAACTGTCCTTTACTTGTCTGGGGTTGATCTTCCATCCAGTCCATTGCCTTCTTGAAATATTCAAGAGGAATATGTTGCAGCTTATTGGGGATTTTGCCATTGCTTCTGTAATCGAAATAAGCAAGGTTGAGTACAGCGTAGCCAAGATTTACGAGATCTTCAGCATAGTTTTGATAGTTGTCATAAAAATTCCCGCCGCTTGACCCTCCAAGAAATATAACAGGGGGCTGTTGCATCACCCCCTTTTTATAATAGTATGTTGCCACCAAGCCATTAGCGCTGACGGCCTTCCTTTCAAACGCCCAGCTATCGGTTGTTGAACAAACGCAAGTAACGTAAATAAAGCAATATAATGAGAAGCGTAGAAGAGGTTGAGAAATAACTTGAATGCTCTTATTGGTCATAGTCAGTTGAAGGTTGTTAGTTTCGAGTCAACGCTCTCTATATCAGAGATGAATATATCATAACCTGAATTTTTCTCAATAATTATGATCAGTTACGCGTTTAGTATTTGAGATTGACAATCCATTTCTTCATCCAATCCCTACTTTTCCAAACCAAAGATTATTAACTGTCTCCCTAAGATGCGTAGGCCGAATATTCACGAACGCAGCTTAGGCTGTCAAATCTATCCATCTGAAAACATATAGAATATTTTATTCAGTTAACCTTACCAGCAATATCTGGTGAAATATTAGCTGGTTAACGATTCTGACTTTAATCGTAATTTCTTAGGATTTTGTAGGTAGCTATTTAATGAGGTGGGTACAGAAGAACGAAAGATGTTATCTGCACAGGAATAACGTTAACCCGTGAGAAAGGTACGAGATTGATATCTTGGACTTGGCAATGTTAAGTTCAAGGATCAGGTGCAGAAATTACCTGATCTTTGGTTATCTTCGGTCTGTAGTTGCTCCATTTGTGGCCTATTTCAATGAAATTGTCGGGTCTATCTGCACAGGAACAACCCTCAGTTTAAGGCTTTTAGAGAGAGAAGAACTTTTGAATTGGCAATATCAAGTTCAACGCTTCGCTGCTAAAATTTCCTGAACAAAGATTCGTAATCCAACCCGCAGTTCAGTTCTTCAGGGTTTACCAATAATTACGATATGTTCTGATGGAATCTGGGAGTTTTGCTGGAACACAACTATTGATAAACCTATTCAATGAAGGTTAAGTTGTGGCTTCCCTCATGTGTTTAATCTTGCCAATTGAAAGTACAATAATTAATCATGGTGTCTCCTGATTATCCTGGATTAATAAACCGGATGAAGTCAGACAATTCTACTTTTTATTTACAAAATAGAGTGTCTCATTTTCAGTGACATATCCCGACATAGCCGTTATTAAAACGTTCAACAAAGGAGCTAAATAAACAGAGTTGTGTTCGAATGAGAAGAACTTGCAAGAAAGGCTCCCACACCTCCAGGCTCTAGACCATCAATCAAATCCGATGATTTCAGACCCATAAGGTCAACAGTCATCTGGCATGCAATAATCCTTACACCGTACTCCTGAGCCATTTTGATAAGCGACTCAAGCTGTTCTATATTTTTTCTTTTCATCATAAACTTAAACAGCTTGGGCCCGATCCCGCCGAAATTCATTTTCGAAGTACCCAGTTTTCCAGAACCTTTCGGTCGCATCGCAAGCACCATTTTTTCAAGAAAACCTCTTCCGGCTGTATTGAAAGAAGATTTTTTCAAGACATCCAATCCCCAAAAGGTTGCAAATATAGTGACCTTCATATCCATAGCTATACAACCGTTCGCAATGATAAAGGCCGCCATGGCTTTGTCGAAATCACCACTGAACAATACCAGGGTGAGGTGATCATCTTTTTTTTCAAGAGCTGCAATACGATTTTCAAGCTCTTTCACTTTCTTAGAGATGTCATCAGAAACCATTAAGTTTTTTGCCGTATCATTAATAGTGTCTTTTTCCATTTGTTTGCTCCTTGCTCTGTCGTTTTCCAGCAATATTTTAACTTTCTGATCTGCTTTTAGCTGGTCTGTCGCCCCAGCTCTATTCGCCGCAGAGCAGAAGTTTAGGTAACTATAATCACCCCAATCATTAGACTAGTATATTTATTCATAAACCCACCTCCCTTATATAATGCTGAAACGAAAAGGCCGGATCACAACTGGATTAGGCATAATTAAACTCCCTGTTGAGATTAATAGGAATGGAATCACTCATTCCTATCTAACAGAAAGGTGCGCTTGGCAGAATTAATTATGAGGAAGGTATTGGCGAGGATTGGTGAAATCTCTTACCGAAGACAAGGTTTTATCTGCGGAGCGGTTCAGTTCTTCCTGATAGGCTACACGGAACCTATCTAATGGGATTGAAGAGACTTGATTTGGCAATGTTAACCATTTAAGAACACATGGTATTTTATACTATTCCCGTAAATTTTTTTCCGGTAGGGTCTGATTTACCGCCTAATGGTCCATTAGTGGTGACCCCATAGATCTCAGGGTTTACTCAAGAGTTGATTAATTTTACTGAGTTGCTTTTGATGGTTAATAATGACCAGCAAGGTCAATGCAAGTAGTGGTACAACCAAAATATTGAGACGTTGCCATCCGATCGAACTCTCAAGCCAACCAGAAGCCAAAGCAGACAGGGTTACCATGCTGAATACCAAAAACTCATTACTCGCCTGTGTTTTACCTTTTTCTGCCAGACTATAAGTTTCGCTAACCAGGCGGGTTGCTGTTATGAACATGAAATTCCAGCCGATACCAAGAAGTATGAGGGCTATCATAAAATGTGCATGTGTAACCCCGTGTACATTGATACCAATACAAACAAGCATCATAGTGCATCCAGTGCAAATCATCACCGTGGCTCCGAAACGACGAATCAGATGGCCGGTGAAAAAAGATGGGACAAACATACCAAGTACATGCCATTCTATGACCAGGGCAGAGTCAGGAAAACTAAAACCATGACGCTGCATTGCCAGAGGGGTTGAGGTCATCAGCAAATTCATCACTGTATAGCTTACCATGCCAGTCAATGCAGCGACGAAGAAGATTGGCTGTCGTATAATTATGCTAAGAGGGCGTTGTATTGCGCTTCGCTGAATGATGCTGAGAGGTGGGATGTTTACCTGCAATAGCAAAAATAGAGTAATCAAATAGAGAGTAAGTAATCCTACAAAAGCGGCAGTGAAACCAAGTTGAGGCTGAATTTTTTGACTGTAAATCGATAGGTTTGGTCCAAGAACCGCTGCAAGAACCCCACCTGCCATTATTAATGAAATTGCCTGACTTTTATGTTCCGGTTTGCAGACCTCAATGGCGGCAAAGCGATAGAGCGTTGAAAAACCAATGCCAATACCTATCAGAGTTGTGGCAAAACAGAAAAGCCAGAAATGCTGACTTATCAGGGCAACGATCGCACATGCCGCTCCTGTGATGCCGATTAAATTACCCAAGATAAAACCACGCCTCCGGCCCACACGTTGCATGATCAGGGATGCAGGGATCGTAGCAGCCATGAGGCCGATGAACTGCATTGCAATAGGAAATGT
>JABDPQ010000198.1 GCA_013042695.1 Desulfobacterales bacterium
GCTGAAACCAGAGCTGCCTTATCTGGGCCCGCATTTCTCGCTCACGATACTGGTTCTGCCCACCGTTATACCAGCGGGACCCTGAGAAACCAAGAAAACTCTTCCCATCAATAGTCGTGATTTTTCCAGTAATATCGGTGCAGCCGGCAGGGACTGATTGATGGCGGATATCATGGTTACCAAGTATATACAATAGTGGCACGTTATAAAGGCTGCGCAGTTCTCTAAGGTATTCTGGGGGAAGATCGCCGCAACCGAGAATCAAGTCAACAGGACCGCCAGGCAAGGGCACGTTTGGATTAATGAGGTCGTCAATAATTCGATCTGAGACACTGAGGATTTTCATTGTTTCCCGATCTTCAATCTGTCTGCAATAAAGGCGGCAATCAGTCAACTTCAAAGTTGACTGTATGGGTCTATTGGCTTAGAGATTCATCAGCCCCATGGCAGCTTCCGTAATTGAAACGGAATTGATCGAACTATCTCTCCAGAGCGTCTTTTGAGATCCATGCTCGATAAAACGGTCAGGATGAGCAAGTAGTTTGGTTTTAATCTGGTAGAGGTCACAACGGCTGAGCAATTCAAGAATGGCGGCACCAAACCCTCCGTAACGAACATTGTCTTCTATGGTTACAACTCGACCGGTCTTTGCAGCCCAATGGCAGATAAGTTCTTTATCAAGCGGCTTGATGAACCTCGGGTTGATCACAGCAGCATGAATGCCAACCTTTTCAAGCCTTTCTGCAGCTCGCAGAGCGGGGTGAACACGATTGCCTACCGGTAGTAGTAGAATATCCGCACCTTCTCGAAGTAATTCCCCGACACCAATTTCCAATGATTCCAGGTGAGTTGCAAGTTCAATGTTTTCCCCAGTACCTCGTGGGTAACGTACAGCAGTTGGTCCCCTATGATTAATGGCAGTATAAATCATATGTTGCAGTTCGCGTTCATCTTTTGGGGACATAATGGTCAAGTTTGGGATGACACGAAGAAAGGACAGGTCAAAAACGCCATGATGAGTGGGCCCGTCAGCTCCAACAACACCTGCACGATCGATGGCCAGGGTCACCGGTAGGTTGGGAATGCAGACATCATGTATAATTTGGTCATAACAGCGCTGGAAAAAAGTAGAGTAGATCGCAACAACCGGATGCATGCCTTCGGCAGCCATACCTGCGGCAAATGTTACACCATGCTGTTCCGCAATGCCGACATCAAAGAAACGTTCAGGATAGGTTTCGGCAAATCGACTCAACCCGGTGCCTCCGACCATTGCTGCAGAAATGGCAACAATACGTTTGTTGGTCATGGCCATCTGGGTAAGGGTATTGCCAAAGACCTCAGTATAAGAAACGGCTTTTTTCCCAGAAGTTATTTTTTTGCCGGTTTTAATATTAAAGGGTCCAACACCATGAAAGGTGCCGGGATCATCTTCAGCCGGTTTGTATCCTTTGCCTTTGGTAGTAAGAACATGTATCAGAGCTGGTCCCTGTATGGTGTCTCTGACCGTCTCAAAGGTATCGATGAGATCTTCAATATGGTGCCCTGGTATTGGACCGATATAATCAAATTTAAGTGCTTCAAAAAGCATTCCTGGGGTGAAAAAGCTTTTGAAACTTTCTTCACTTTTTTTGAGAACGGTAAGGATATTCTCCCCAACATTCGACAACTGACCGAGACGCTCAACAAGATGGTCCTTGAGTCTTCGCATCGTCCTACCGGTCAGTTTTCGGCTTAGGAAACTGCTGAGGGCACCAACATTCGGCGAAATGGACATCTCGTTATCGTTTAGCACGACGATAAGTTTTTGATCAAGATGACCGGCCTGATTGAGCGCTTCAAAAGCCATGCCGGCAGTCATGGAACCGTCTCCGATAACGGCTATCGTCCTGTTATCATAATTTTTGAGGTTTTGGGCTATGGACATACCAAGAGCGGCAGAGATTGAAGTAGAAGAGTGACCGGTCTCAAATGCATCAAACTCACTTTCACTCATTTTGGGAAAACCGCTGATACCTTGATACTGTCTGAGCGTATGAAAGCGGTCACGTCGACCGGTAATCAGCTTATGGGCATATGCCTGGTGACCAACGTCCCATATGAGCCGGTCGTCAGGCGTATTGAAAATATAGTGAAGAGCCAGTGTCAGTTCTACGACACCAAGGCTGGGGCCCAAATGTCCACCGGTCCGTGAAACCGTATCAATGATGAACGAACGAATATCTTCTGCCAGATCCTCGAGTTGAGGAACGCTGAGGTGTCTCATATCAGCAGGAGAGTTGATATCCGTGAGCCGTATTCTTTGATCTGTTGTGGTTGTAGTAGGTAATAACATAAGAACAAGATGTAGAGGTTTGTCTGCAAAACATCTCTGTTACAATAAGCAATAATTCTGAGGTGTAAAAGTAAATGTCGCAGATAGACGCAACCTTTGAGAGAGGATTTTAATATTCCGTTGTAATACTAATGGGTTCTCAAGTAGATGTAATCGGCAAGATGCCGCAGTGGGTCAGCTCGGTGATCAAATGAAGATAACGCAGATTTGGCAGCTTGTATTGCCTCCCTGGCCTTGTGTTTCGTTTTATCTATGCCAAAAAAGGCTGGATACGTAGCTTTACCACGTTCTGAGTCGCTGCCTGCAGTCTTGCCAAGCTCTTCAGTGGTTGAGGTGGCATCCAAAAAATCATCGACAATCTGAAAGGCAAGGCCGATAAACTTCCCATAACTTTTTAAACTTTGCTCCTGCTGGTAATTTGCTCCGCCACCTATTGCTCCAACTTGAACAGAACAGGTGATCAGGGCGCCGGTTTTGTTTTTATGAATTGTTTTAAGCAGCTCAAAGCGATATTCCTTGTTTTCATTTTCTATATCAAGAGATTGTCCACCAACCATTCCTAACGACCCTGCAGCACCTGCAACCAGATGACTGATTTTCATGCAGTTTTCTGCAGATAATACGGTCGATGGACGTGATAGTAACTCAAAAGCAAACGTCAACAGACCATCTCCTGCCAAAATGGCTGCTGCCTCGCCATACACTTTATGATTTGTCGGTTTCCCTCGTCTCAAGTCATCGTCATCCATCGCCGGTAGGTCGTCGTGAATCAGTGAATAGGTGTGTATGCATTCAAGCGCGCAGGCGATTGGCAGCAGATTATTTATGATTGTACTATCGTCGGTGACGGCTTCTGCCGCAGCCAGACACAAGATGGGTCTGAGCCGTTTTCCGCCGGCAAAGAGACTGTAGCGCATCGCAGAAATATGAGTGGAGAAAGGTCCCCCTGCAGGTAACATCTCCCTTTCAAGTGCCTGCTCAATCAACCCCTTTCTGGCGAGAAGGTAATCACTAATCGTCATTATCTTGCTCACCAAAAGGCTCTGCTTCGAGGCGGCCGCTTTTCTCCATTAATATCTCAACTTTAGTACGCGCTTCGGAGAGTTTGGCATTACAGAATTCAGCTAACTTTATACCTTCATCAAATTTTTTAAGACTTGCCTCAAGGCTTAGGTTGCCGTCTTCAAGTTCCTCCGAGATTTGTTCAAGTCGGACCAGAGCAGATTCAAACGTTTTTTTAGCCATCTCTTTTCATGCGTCTGTAATCGAGGATAACGACCAGATGTTTTCCTGATTGAAAAAGGATTACTGCTGACTATACTTGGATCGTGAATATAGTACATAAGCTGGCAATAACGCAAGGAATGATTGCTTTTCCGATGACCGAAGAGACGGCAACCAATGACAGATAATAAAGCAGAGATGACGCTGGATATGAATGAGTCCATAGGTTTATTCATGCGGTGGCTGGAATCCGAGAAAGGATATTCCGAGCACACGGTTTACGGGTATAGTCATGATATTAGTGAATGTGTCGATCAC
>JABDPQ010000206.1 GCA_013042695.1 Desulfobacterales bacterium
CCTCTTGGGTTACATCGCGAATATCGATGACATAGCCGCTGATCTCGCCACGATAGCTGATGTAGGGACTCAGCGTGATATTCCAATTAACAGGCTCATTTTTACCATTGTTCGGCTTGGTCTGAACATGTACAACCTTGCCTTGCAAACAGGTAATTACCGATTCTTGAAGTTCTCTGGTGAAAAAGGCCTCACCGAAAAGTTCCTGCACAGAAACTCCGCCAATATCCTTTTCAATAATCCCAAATGTGCGGAGATACGCTGTATTGACGAGAACATGGCGATGATCTTTGTCGACCAATGCCATTGCATCACTTGAGGCTTCGACTATTCTGGCAAATTTTCGCAGTTCTTCCTCTACTCTCCGGCGAACCTCGATTTGCGATTCAAGTTGCTCATTGGCACGCGTAAGCTCAAAGGTTCGTTTTTTCACCTGATAGCGCAAAAGAAACATAGTACCCAGTAAAAGTGAAGTTACACCAGCTATCGCAGCAAGCAGGTATAAAATCCATTTCGGCAACCCACGCTTTGTGTCGACCACGAACCAGCGGTTAACTGCCTGATAGTAAATAGAATTCTCGTCTCTTTTAAAGGCAGTCAGATAGGCATCAATGCGGTTGATTATTTGTTGATTTCTGCCCTCGGATACGGCGTAGCGCATCTCAATGGGATTGAATATTACCGGCGTCGCCTTAACGTAATAATCGATTTTATTTCTGTTTCCATACAGTCGATTTACAACCCCGACGTCAGCATACCTGGCACTGAGCATCTCAAATACGGTTTCGTATTCATCCGTTTCCAGGAAACGGCAGTCGAGGTTGAAATTCTCGGTCATGGTTTTGAGGGCCTGAAAATGAATATCACCCTGTTTCACGGCAATTTTTTTGCCTTGCAGCTCGAGCAGAGACGTGAGTCTCGAGCTGCCAGCAACATACAATTCGGCCCAGTTGGCCATAACTGTCTCGAAGGTGTAATCAATATTTTGATCTCGCACCCGTGAATAAGCAACGGCTGGCAACAGGTCTATTGAGCCCTTTGTCAACTCATCTAGCAGTTCTGAAAAACTCCCGGTAATGTACTCTAGTTGCCAATCTTCGCTGTCAGCAATATGTTCCAGGATATCTATGAACAACCCCTGAGCAGCCCCATCCTGATCGGCAAATATTGTCGGTTTGTTGTTATAGACCCCTACCTTGAGTGGCGTTTTGCCATAAAGAGAGGATGAGCAGTATATAAGGAAAAAAATCGTACAGATTACTATCCGAAGCGTTGTTCCAAGCCGATAAGCTTTCTTCATTATTTTATCCAAACGAGTCGTAACCTATTAAAATTATATGCAGATGAGCACAAATTTACCGTGGGCGGGTCTCTGCAGAAATCAAGGTGCCATATCCATGGTATATAGCAAACCGCTGTTAAGGTCAAACAGCGAGAATAGTGTGCATGCTCACCTCAATGCTGTTGGCACAGCGTTGTTTACTTTTTGGGCAATGTCCTATTCTCTTCTCAGCATCCTGGCACCATCTGTCGATTTCTCTACGGGGTAGCCTGGGAGCAGCTGAGCCCAAACACAGAAATAGCGGCATCCAGTCGCAAAAACACGATATTATATCAACTGTTTACATACATGGTGGCGATTCGTATCAGGAAATGATACTGTTTCTACAGGAATATCTGCGTTACGCATGAGAAACCATGCGTTATCAAACACCTGAATCCGTGACGGCTTTGTCTCGAATTACAAGTAACTATTTGTTGTTGTGATAAAAAATATCTTATTCATTGGGTGGCCGGCTTCACCCCGCCGCCCGTCGGGGTGCCCGATAACACGACATCTGCTGTGTTGACAACTCGTTGATATACCCAAGTATTACCAACATTGTTGCCGCCTTGCATCTGCAGTGTTCTTGGACGCTCACGGATTCAGGAAACATTACAGCAACCGGTGCGATTGCTATGAATCAAGTCAGTGACCAGGCGCTCCTCGTGGTTATCAAAGATTTTCTGGAAATGGGCCACGTGGATAATATTGTCGCCATGTTTGTACAAGATCCCTTCTATTACAGCTGGACGGGCGCCATTCTTGACGATGAACGATTCAACGTCCGACTTGGGGTATTGGTTCTCTTTGAAAATCTAAAACAACGCGCTCCCGATCAGCTTGAACGGGCAATACCGTCATTACTGCCTCTGCTGCACTCGAGTTCACCGCATATCCGAGGTGAAGCAGTCAGCGTTCTGGGGATTATCGGTACCTTGCAGGCAAGAGAACAGATCGAGAGAATGCTCTCAGACAGCCATGCTCTCGTCGTTGAAGTGGCGCAAGATATCCTCGCTGAGCTCGGGAAAAACACGATGTTTAAGGAAAACAGTGTACCCTCATGAACCGTATATTAATTGCTCTTGGCACGATACTTTTGGTCATCGGACTTTTGTGGCCATGGCTGCAGAAACTGCCATTTGGAAAACTGCCAGGTGATATTCTGATTGAAAAAGAAACTATTCGTTTTTATTTCCCCCTTATGACCTCACTTATTATCAGTGCAGTTATTTCGCTGATATTCTGGTTTTTCAGGAAATAACTAATTAACAAGACCTGTTCGCAACTGAGATGTATCGCTGAAGGAGCATCACCGTTCTTCTGATTCCCGCATTGTCAGCCCTACCCTTAGCAATAGAGACGGTAATCCGTCATTTTCTCTAACCACTTCTTCTTTTTTTTCCTTCGGCAGACGCTTGAGTCGATATTCAATCTGGGAGGCACGCGAGCGATCGCCTATCGCACAGCTATACACCAATACCAACTGCTTTTTTGCTCGTGTATATTTGGCCGCTTTATCACCGCCTTCAAGGTGTTCGAGATATCGGCGCTGGACATCGTTGGTTATCCCGGTGTAGAGATTACCTGTTTCATCGCGCAGCAGATAGACGGACCACATGGGGGGGGGTAAAATAAAGCTGTTAGCTGTTAGCTGTTAGCAATTAGCTTTTAGCTATTAGCTATTAGCTATTAATGTTAAGTATGATTAGTTACGTGCTCATGAGAACACAATTGGCTAGATAAGGGAAAATAATGTTTGTTTTTTCAAAAGGCTAACTGCTTAATGCTAATAGCTAACAGCTAATAACTAACAGCTATCCTCTCTGACATTGCGCTCCCTGTCTACTACTATCTCTCCAGACAGCGTTGCGCCGGAAGCCATCTCGAGTTCGTTGGCTGTTATGGTGCCCTGGACGTGCGCCTTGTTGCTCAACTGGAGATGAGAAGAGGTAATTTCGCCCTGGAGAGTTCCATGACATTCAAGTTTCTCAACATTAACAGAGCCCTTCAACTGTCCGTCAACTCCAAGCGTTGCGTGATCTCCGGTAAGAGAGCCATCAATGCTGCCTTCAACGACAAGGTGCCCCTGGAAGGTGACATCACCGATTATCACCATTTCAGATGAAATAACAGAGCCCTGGCGCGACTGATTTTTTGTTGTATCTGACATAGCTAAGATGACCATACGAGTTAAGAGACTGGGGCAGCATCTCTATCATGCACTATGGAGGTTTTAAGTAACTCCTGCAAGAATAAAAAGTTCTTGGATGAAATTTCTCTGGATGAATACCTCTAAAAGATAATGATTCTAAAAACTGAAGTGAAACTAATTGATGGAGGAGGTATCACACCACCTCAGCGATGATTACGAAAGATTAGAGTGAATTTGCTTCAAAACGCTCTTAAGTGACAGCTCGGCCAGGTCTTCGGCTTCAAGCCACTTAAATTTGCTGTGCTGAATGCCGGTATCATGTGCCGGGGTGTGTTTCCCGTATAAAGCGAGTCCTTTACAACCGAGATGGGCCGCTATATGCGTCGGCCCGGTATCATTACCAACGACATAGTCGGCATGTTTAAGAATCCCCGCCAGCGAAAAAATATCATAATAGCCGTTTTCTTTTACCAGCATATCACCCGGAATCTTCTGGCAAAGTGTCATCTCATCAGGACCCGGCACCGTAGCGACACGTTTTCCTAAACCAATCAAGTGAGCGGCAAGATCGCTAAAGTAGGGCCAGCGCTTGGCCTCATGCACACCCGATGCACCAGGAATCAAAACGATAAAACCTGGAACCAGAGCTGCTTTGGATAAGATATCAGATACATCTGCTGCCATCCACGAAATATCACTGTTCAGGGTATGACGAATCGTCAGCCCAGCCATGGCGAGATGACAGGCAAAATGATCTGCGGCGCACGCGGATGCAGGTCTTTTCAGATAAAAACTGCACCCCTGTGCATCCCCCAGCCACCTGACTTGCGGAAACAGCCAGCGGTAATAAAAGCGGGTTCGCCCAACCTGCTGCAGGTCATATACCTGGTCGAATGGCCGTTCTCGAAGCCGGTTTTTTAAGAAACGCATCTGGAAAAGATTGAAACGAGATGCACGCGGATCAATAAAGACCTCATTGACCCATGGGCACCGTTCCATATAGCGACGATAAGGCGGGGTCGTCATCACCGTGAGGCGATCGTTCATGTGATGCTCACGAATATCACGAAGTGCACCATCAGCCTGCACCAGATCTCCGAGTGCGCCAAGCTTTATGACGAGAATATCACCCATCAGTACGACTCGTAGGATTTCTCCTCGATGATATCTGAGTCAAGCAGGCGATTGATTTGATACTTGAGATCGGCTCGACGATCGTTGGTAATATATACAGAGCGGGCTAGTTCAATAAAT
>JABDPQ010000210.1 GCA_013042695.1 Desulfobacterales bacterium
CAACAAGGCATTGCGCGGAGCGATTCAGTCTGGAGATCTCAGCACCGACCGTTTCTTTCAGGAGCTGTTACGCCTGATCTATCGTTTTCTCTTCCTGCTGACAACAGAAGATCGCGATATCCTGATGGACCCTGATGCTGACCCAGAAGCGCAAAGCCTTTACCGCGAAGGTTACAGCCTGTCCAATCTCCGTGAACGCGCCCGGCTGCGGCGCTATTGGGATCGGCACGACGATGCCTGGCAGCAGCTGCTCATCACCTTCGCCGGCTTCGCTGCCGGTCAGCCGCGACTGGCGCAGCCCGCACTTGGCGGGCTGTTCACGCCAGACCAATGCCCGACCCTGGAGCAGGCGCAGATTGCTAACCGTTATTTGTTCAACGCCCTATTCAAGCTTTGCTACTTCGAGGCGGGTCGGGTGCTGGTGCGCATCAACTACCGGGATATGGATTCCGAAGAGCTGGGTTCTGTCTATGAATCACTGCTGGAACTGATTCCCCAGCTCAATGTGGAAGGCCAGTGGCGCTTCGGGTTTATGGGGGATGAAACCGGGGAAGGCAGTGGTGGTCACGCCCGTAAACTGACCGGCTCCTACTACACCCCAGACTCCCTGGTGCAGGAGTTGATCCAGTCGGCGCTGGAGCCGGTTATCAAGCAACGCCTGAACGAGAATCCAGCCAGTCCTCAGGAAGTGCTTTTGGATATACGCGTCTGTGATCCAGCTTGCGGATCCGGTCACTTCCTTCTAGCTGCCGCCCGCCGTCTGGCGGCGGAGCTGGCACGGATTGAGGCGGGTGCGGATCAGCCCTCAGAAGCGGACTATCGTCACGCTCTGCGTCAGATAGTTCGCCACTGCATCTACGGTGTGGATATCAATCCGCTGGCCGTTGAGCTTTGCCGAACCGCCCTGTGGCTGGAGGCGATCGAACCCGGTAAGCCGTTGGGCTTTCTCGATACCCATATCCAGGTGGGTAATTCCCTCATCGGTGTGCTGGACCCCCAGCTGTTGCAACAGGGTATCCCGGATGCTGCTTACAAGCCGTTGACGGGTGATAATAAATCGGTTGCAGCTGCCCTGAAGAAACGCAACAAGATCGATAAGCAGCAGATACAACTCCTGAAAGCGCATAACACTGAGCTCGCCGTCTGTGCCGGTGGTCTGGAAGAGCTGCCGGAAGAGAACCTTGAGCAGATTGAGCACAAGCGCGCGGCCTGGCAAGAATTGATGCAGGGCGCGGCCTGCCAGGATGAAAAACTGCGCGCCAATCTGTTCACCTGTGCCTTCTTTGTACCGAAGACCGAGGAGAATGCCGAACGGGTACCGACCAATGTGGAACTGGCGGCTCTGGAAAGTGGCGAACCCATTCCCGATGCGATGCAGGAACAGATTGCCGAACTGGCGGAGCAAAACCGTTTTTTCCATTGGTTCCTCGCCTTCCCGGATGTGTTTGATGACAAAGAGGGAGGACGCAGTGGCTTCGATATCATGCTAGGCAATCCACCGTGGGAGCGCATCAAACTACAGGAACAGGAATTCTTTGCCTTCCGCAGCCCCCTGATCGCACAGGCCAGGAACAAGGCCGAACGTAGTCAACGCATCAAGTGGTTGTCCAGAGGACGTCTGATGGCTGAACTCCATCCGGAGATGGCGGTGGGCAATGAGCCCGATGTCCATGAGATTAATGTTTACCGCCAATTCGTTAATGCACGGTACAGCGCTGAAGGTGCCAGCGCCTTTGTCCGACTCTCTGGTCGCTATCCACTAACCGGCAAGGGCGATGTGAACCTGTATGCCTTGTTCGCTGAGAACTTTCTGAAGGCGGTCAGACCTAGTGGGCGTTCCGGATTTATCGTACCGACGGGTATCGCTACCGACGATTCCACCAAGGACTATTTTTCCGCTATTAGCTCAGGCAACCAGCTGATCAGCCTATTCGATTTTGAAAACCGGGAGGCAATATTTCCCGGGGTGCATCGTAGTTACAAATTTTCTCTGCTGACATTGGGTGCACCGAGCGATGCTGCGACCTTGGCCTTTTTCGCAGCGCAACCCACTCAGCTTAGGGATTCGCGGCGGCGTTTTCACCTCACCGCTGATGAATTCGCCCTGATCAACCCTAATACGCTGACCTGTCCAGTGTTCCGATCCGAACGTGACGCGGAGCTGACCAAGAAGCTCTACCGTGCAGCACCAGTGCTGGTCCGCGAAGCAGCGGAAGAGGCGCCCGAACAAAACCCATGGGGTATTCGTTTTCAGGCCATGTTCCATATGTCGGCTGACAGCGGCTTGTTCCATACTTATGAAGACTTGGCCAATGCCGGTGCCACCGAAACCGGAGCCACCTGGCAGCAGACTGACCAGCGCTGGTTTCCGCTCTACGAGGCAAAGATGGTTCACCAGTACGACCACCGTTGGGCGACCTACGAAACCGACGGTAAAACTTCTCGCGACTGCACCCTGGCCGAGAAACAAAACCCAGAATACTACAATCGCCCTCGCTACTGGGTAGATGAGTGGCAGGTTACCTTGCGTACTGCCCGTGCACCGAAACCTGTGCTCAATGCCGCCAAGAAGGAAGATGCTGCTAAAGTCGAAATTGCCTTGCGCACCTGGGCTGCTGGTGCGGCTCTGTTGCTGGATGACAGGGCGACAGCAAGCAAGTTACTCAAAGTAGAGTCTGCCATTCATGGGGATGATTTGTTTGCTGGTGATCAGACAGCTGTAGCTCGTGAAGCGGAAGAGATGGCGACGCTATGGCCTATGTCAGAAATGGAATACCGACAACTCGCGGCACACTTCGAGGCAGGGGGTGATGTCTGGCTATTGACTCGACAGTTGCTCGAATCGAGACGGCCAAAGTATCTGTTGGGATGGCGAGATATCTGTCGAAATACAGATGTGCGTACGTTAATTGCATCAATCACACCGCTTTCAGCGGTCCCTGGAGACTTTGCACTTATTCACTCAACACTCTCTGGAATAAATAAGGCTTGTTTATTAGGTAACTTGGATTCCCTAGTATCTGACTATATAGCTAGGCAAAAAGTAAGTGGTGCTCATTTGAAAATGTTTCATATGAGGCAGTTGCCGATCTTACACCCTGAATCATATGACCAAGATAATATTAACTATATAGTTCATCGTGTTATAGAACTCATCTACACCAGCCACAACCTTAAACCGTTCGCCGAAGATCTCGGCTACGATGGCGAGCCGTTTCCTTTCGATCCAGATCGCCGTCACCAGCTCAAATGCGAACTGGATGCCTACTACGCGAAACTCTACGGCCTGTCCCGTGATGAACTGTGCTACATCCTCGATCCAGCCGATGTGATGGGCGAGGATTACCCATCCGAAACCTTCCGCGTACTCAAGAATAAGGAACTCAAAGAATTCGGCGAATATCGCACCCGGCGGTTGGTGCTGGACGCCTGGGATAAATTGGAGCGGGGTGAACTGGCGTGAGGCACCAGAACTTGCTCAACGAATTGAGGGATTCACTTGGACAGTTTGCGCATCAAATCGAAGTTGCTGGCGCGATGCAGCTTTACGACATCAATAAGATTGCCGAGGATCTGATACTTGGGTTGATGAGGGAGCTATGCAACCTACCAAACTTGAAAAACCTGAATGTGGAGAAGAAAAAGAACTTTCCGGGAATTGATCTGGCTGATGATCAAGCCAGAGTCGCCGTTCAAGTTACGGCAACATCAAGCCTGGAGAAAATAAAGGATACGATTAAAACATTTATTTCGCATGATCTGCACGATCACTATGACCGGCTAATTGTCTACATACTGGGTAGCAAACAGGGAAGCTACTCTCAGGCTGCAATTGATAAAGTTTGTGATGGCAAGTTTAGTTTCTCGGTTAGCAGCGATGTGATGGACTACCGTGACCTTGCTGAGCAGTCGGTCAATGTATCGCCTAAACAATTGTTGGCTGCTGTAGATTTGATGCAGGCTTACTTAAGAGGTGTTGACGTAGGGCTGGCTGATGAGGACTTTGACCCGCCTGAAAGCCCTGGCGAAGACGTTCATCTCAATCTGCTCGAGCTATTTTTCCCACCAACATTGTATATCGCACAGTTGCGTTCTGATTTGGGTGAAACAACTAAAGGGAAAAAACGTCGTTTCTCAAGGAAGTTAGTGCAAAAACAATGCAGAGAGCTTGGCACTAAGCTTCCTTCTGGTTTTGAGGTCAGCGCAGGCAACATCATCACATTTTACAATTTGGAGGAAGATCACAATCCCTACAGCTCCATTATTGAACAAGGTACAGTCGAACCGCTTGGTTCGAGTGAATTCTATGAGATTGACGAGGACCACGAAAGAATCTTCAAGTCGCTGTTGAGGTTTGCGCTGCAACATAGGCTCTATAAGGAAAATGTTGTCTGGGAATACAAAGATCGGCTTTTTGCGTTCCGTCCACGACCGACAGATGGTGATGTAAGAGAAGAATCCTGGAAAGACAAGCGACAGTCAACTCGAAAGGTGTTTGAGAGAAAATACAATAAAAAAGATCGGTCCAAAGTCTTTAGCCAAAAACATTTTGCCTTTTCTGTAGATTTTATTAGAACCTCGGATGGTTGGTATATAGCGATCACCCCTGACTGGTTTTTCAGTTTTGGCGATGGATTTCGCCGGTCCGGGTTTGCCGAGGACAATATCAAGTGGCTCAAACGACGGGAGATCAATATATCTGTATCTAATCATTTTCGATTCGTATCAGCCTGGTTAAAAGACATCGACGAGGAAGACTTGTTTGAATCCGACGGAGACAATGATGTGTTCCTGTCCTTTGGAGAAATCCTCACTCTAAATGGCCATCCAAATCTTGACGATTCCATGTGGTTGCCACTGCGTGACCGTAGTGAGGAAGAAGACCTTCCACAAACAGGGAGGCTGTTTGGCTAGTAATGAAGTTTGAATACCTTAAAGAGCCGAGATTGCAATTTGCCGATGGCACACATATATGCCCTCGCAAAGGTATTGCAACTTACGGGGTATTCGATAAGACCATGAGCACGCGTCGTACAAGCATCAATATTGGCGGCGTTGGTTCATCAAATTGCCTCGAATCTTTGGACAAATGGTTGGAACAATGCGCATCGCGGATAGAGGCGCCAGCAGACACAGATCAGCCCAATCTTCATGCACCATTCTGTGGTTTTAATGCCGGACAGGGATTTTACTCTCAGTTTGTGTTTAATAATGAACTTTGCAGACAAATAAGGAAGGTTGACCTTGAAGGAATTCTGACCATTTCGGACCGTAATGAACGTGTTAATCAAGCCATCAATCTTTACTACGAGGAGGTAAAGTTCCTGGCCCAGAACAGGGTTGTCGATGTAATCGTTTGTGTTATCCCTGAGAAGCTTTATGACAAAATATCTCTGGATGAGCCCGTTGAAGGTGAAGAAAAGCTGGAAGCCAGTGTAGATGTACCCGCGGAGCTTAACTTTCGCAGAGCACTCAAGGCCAAAGCCATGCACCTGGGTAAACCATTGCAGCTTATTCGTGCCACTTCCCTAAGCTCTAGTGCAAAAGGTCAGCAGGATGATGCGACCAAGGCCTGGAATTTTTGTACTGCGCTTTATTATAAGGCAGGGGCCACTAATCCCTGGAAACTTAAAACCGATACATCGCAGCCCACATCATGTGCTGTTGGTATAGCGTTCTATCGCAGTCGGGATAGGAAGGTCTTGCACACCAGTCTGGCGCAGATATTTGACGAACTGGGCAATGGCTTGATCCTTCGTGGTACGCCGATCGATATGAAAAAGAATGACAGGGTGCCGCATCTTTCATCCAATCAGGCTTATGAATTGCTAACAACAGCATTAAACGAATATCGAGTGGCACTGCGCACATATCCGGCCCGAGTCGTGATTCATAAGTCATCCAATTATTCAGACGAAGAAATGGAGGGGCTAAAACAGGCGGCTCGTGATCTAAAAATTGACACCATAGATTTTGTTACGATTCTGGATTCGAAGATCAGGATGTTCAGGGAAGGGAATTACCCACCATTCCGAGGAAGCATGGTTTTACTCAATGAGAAGCGTCATCTTTTTTATACGCGTGGATCAGTCTGGTATTACCAAACCTACCCGGGGATGTATATCCCTCAACCACTGGATCTCAGAGTTGTGCAGTCAGAGGAGTCTCCTTCATTCCTGGCAAGGGAGGTCTTGGGGTTGACAAAGATGAACTGGAATAACACACAGTTCGATGGAAAATATCCGGTAACACTAGGGTGTGCAAGGAAGGTGGGTGAAATCATGAAGTATCTTGAAGAAGGCGAGAGGCCACAGGTCAGATATGGCTTTTATATGTAAGCAAAATGCAATGGATTAACTAATGTTTACCAAACTACGACTACATAATTTCAAGATTTGGAAGGATACCGGCGACATCTCGCTGGCGCCGGTTACGTTGCTACTGGGTGCAAACTCATCGGGAAAATCAAGTCTGATTCAGAGTTTTTTGCTGCTACGTCAAACAGCACTATCTCCAGATGCCGGCGTGACTCTGAATTTTGGTAATAGTGATGCACATGAGTCGGCGCAACTAGGCCAGTTCAGAGATGTGCTTTGTAAGCACGGGGATGACCGAGAGATTGAAATAGAATTTCGATGGGGAGAAACAACCGAGCCAAAGGATACTAATATCTATGTTGCTGCGTTTAAGGCAGGCAAGGGAGGGTCAGCAAAACTAAAATCACTGAGGCTTGAAAAGGACGGTGAGAGTTATTGGGCGATACATGGCACTCATGATGCGTATACGATAAAACTTGGTAGTGAGCGCATTAAACGGGGCGCCAGTCCTCAGTATAAGCCAGAACGTTCTGTTATGTTTCCGCCGTCCGCGCGTAAAATATTAGAAGAGCATGGTGAATCTGTAGAAGAACTGGGACTAAGCTTGATTAATGAGCTAAGTCGTATTTCATATCTTGGCCCGATTCGTAAAATTCCGCAGCGTGATTATGGCTGGTCTGGGAATATGCCTGTAACGCTTGGTGATCAGGGAGAGCGTATAGCTGATGCACTAATTGCTAGCAAGTACCATGGTGATGATCCTGGTGTCAACGGTGATTTATTGAGAGATGTCAGCAAGTGGCTAAAGAAGATGGAGCTTGCTGATAACATTAAGATCAAAAGACTGGGTAGTTCCGCACGACATGAAATATTGTTGGAATACAACGGGGAAGCTACAAATTTGCGAGATGTCGGTGTTGGTGTTTCACAGGTATTGCCTGTTATTACAGCAGCATATATCGCTCCCGCAGGTACCATCATTATTGTCGAAGAGCCGGAAAGTCACCTGCATCCTTTGTCGCAGGCGTTGCTGGCTGAGCTTTTTGTTGAGGCCAGTGCGGAACGGGGGGTCCAGTTCATTGTGGAGACCCATTCAGAGCACCTACTGCGCCGCTTGCAAACGTTAGTAGCAAAGGATGAGGTAGATCCTCATAACGTGGATATGTACTTCGTTGTGCGCGAAGGGGTGGATGCGACATTACAACCTCTGGGGATAGATGAATACGGCAGGATCAAGATTTGGCCGCCACACTTTTTTGGAGATATAACCGGAGAAGTACGGGAGCAAGCAAAGCTGGCTATTGAACGCAAGATACGAGAAGAGGGAGCCTCGTGAATTGGTATGTGATAGATACCAATGT
>JABDPQ010000212.1 GCA_013042695.1 Desulfobacterales bacterium
CTAGGGATCAGGCCATCTTGATAAAATTAAGGTAATAACAATAGAAGATATTACCAGCGGACTGTTCCTGTTTTGCCAAACAAGAGGCCGGACAACACCATGACGTCCCGCGTTTATGATGTCTAGACTTAATGGACTAGGGTATTGATTTAGTATTTTCGGGGCCTGATACGCCTGTCGTGGCCTCCTTTCTTCCGAATATGTTCAATGCGTGTTGCGGCACTGCCGGCAACAAAGGCAATTGCCAGGAGTAATGGGTAATAAACTTTTCTTCCTAGGTTAAAGGAAATACCGGTATTTGTTTCTATAGACTCTACTGCAAATTTCTCACAGCGACCATAAAAAGGATCTCCTGTATCCTCGCAGATTGGGTTATGGAATGAGAAGAAAAGTAGGGCCAGAGACAAAGTCAGGAAAACAGTCATTCCGAGTAATGCTCTTTTGCACCAATCTCCCCATCCCTTGTAACCATTCTTCAAAATACTTCCCTTTTGCGTATCCCAACCTAACTTGCATGTGATATAGAACACTCCTCCTGTTACAAGTGCCGACAACAATGCAGTAAAAGTGAATGGCAATAATCTGATTAATTGAACAATTATTGCGGTCGTTCCTATTATGGGTACAATAATTCTCATAATAAGTTCTCCGACACAGCTTCAATTTCAGCCGTTTTACTACCATACAATCCTATATATGGGCTACATGCAATTCATTCACTGCCTACATACATGATACACAATTAATAAGAACCAAGTAGGCAAAAATAACAATAGAGGGAGCCTTTTGCAAAATGATGATTTTCGTTCAAAGTCAAACCATGCGAAAAAATTTGCCGCAGGCATATAATTGATATTCCGAGAATAAAATTTTAAGCATAACGTAGAGGTTGAACGAAAAGGGCGTTTTGCAAGTGGCTCGGACTATCAAATGCCCTCCATGGTGAAAAAGGGATTTAGGGCCGCTCAAGGGGCCTAAAATAATATGTAACTCCAGTGGGCATGTCAAACGCACTTCAGCTGTTGAGACATAAACACTGTTAGGCAAAGTGAAAGATACCACATAAGCTAAGCTGTTCTAAGCCTGACAGAGTGAATAAGTTCCTGTGAAGTTACCAGATTATTAGAGCTGGAGGATTTGCCGACAGGAAACTGATGGGAGACAGGAAACATATAAAGTTCAGTCTTATCAATAAATTAATGAGATTCGTATTGGCAGCGTCAACTAATAATGAAGTACAAATTAAAAGGTTTCTGTAAATCTAGAAGCGGAAGGTTTTTGATGCCGGAAATTACCTCTGTATATTCTACCAGTGTCAATTATCAGATTAAGCTCGTAAAAGGGGCAATATTTAGGAAAGATGACGTTAAGGAACCTTTAGTACCAATTCTTGTTCAACCAATTGGTTGATAAGATTTGTTGTATCCGTTCTTATTTGCCTTTCCTGCATATCCGGAAAAGCAAGGATCAGCGTGTTGATGATTTCTTCTAAACTCCTGGGCTCTTGCAGGAAGCTCCAAACCGATGAACCTATTGGATTCAAATTAAAAATCGAGTCCACTTCATTATTGACCAGTATTAGTTCATCCTCAAGAGATCGATCCACTATTTTAGGATTCCTGATGAGTTTTTGTTTCATTACGAGACATTCCGCCAGATGTTAAACATTTATTTATGATCTACTGATAATTGGAGGATACGTATTCGAGTTTAGGAGAAGGTATCCTTTAACAGCTTCGCAGCTTCGTTTGGATCTGAATAAGTTAACCGAAAGCAATCCGCATGCTGAGCGATCGAATATATTCTATCAACAATGTCGATAGCTTTATTATGGCGAGCAAAATTTCTCAAAATTATTTCCTTTAAAACATCCTTTTTTTTGACATGATCTACCTTTTGAGTACTGCTTTGCATGTCTAAATTGAGAAGAATGACTGCTGAAATCTGCTCTTTGGTTCCATATGGGGGCTGTTCTGTTTGGTCAAGCGAAACATAGCAATAACGATCATTTCCAATAGCGGTACGTCTTTCAATAAAGTTTCTGAAATTATGAGTTACACAGTTAGGAAGAGGCAGGCGAATACGGGGGAAGAGCCCTGTTGCCAGACCATCGTTTTTGCTTGATATGGGTAGGGCATCGTCAGTAAAAAGTGGAACCCCGTTAAATGCGAGATGGAGTGCAAGTGTGCTCTTACCAGATCGATATGTGCTCGGGAAGAGAAACAAACCATTTTTGAAAAGGGCTGCTGCGCTGTGTAGGCAGAGGTAGCTGGGATGATCAGCAACAAAAGCGTGGATCAAATCAACAGTTAGATCACAAATCGCATCAACGGGGTCATTATGGACAACAGACTTTTGTAACCAAGGGGAAGATCGCTCATATCCTTTCTGTACTTTTCTAATAACAATCTGAGTATCTTCCAATTCCATTCTGTCTAGGTGGTCAATTTCAAAATCTCTAAAAATCGAATTCACAAGTGGGTATAGCTCATTACAATTAATCAGGCCAACGGGCTGACTTATGGCTTCAAACTTGAGAGATGTCCCATATTCTCGATTTATAGTGTTAGAAGGCAGATCCATCACACTAATTTAACATCAAGTCAGCTCAAATCCCACCGTCGTCAATGGAGCTGTTAGAATCTGAACCACCTGAGAAACCATTTGATCCATCGGGCGAACTTTCGTAACATCCTCCAGAATTTACCCTGAAGAATGGGCCGCTGCCGCCAGAACTTCCACTTGAACCACCGGAGTTGCTAGGTCCACCTCCAGCACTTCCAGATGATCCACTTGAGTTACCACCGCCGCCTGAGCTACCGGAACTTCCTCCTCGACCACCACTGCTGGATCCACCTCTCCCACCACTACTGGATCCACCATTCCCCCCACTGCTGGAACCACTACTTCCTCCGCTCCCAGAACTTCCTGAGCTACCAGATGATCCGCCTGAACTGCCAGAAGATCCGCCTGAGCTGCCAGAAGATCCGCCTGAGCTACCGGACTTTGCCTGTGCTTCACTCAGTGATGTCAATAGTGGTGTTGTGTACATTGCAGTTACTGCAAGCCCCAACCGGATTAGAGCTTGTCGACGGGTAAACTCCTTACTTGAGTTAGGAGTATTGGTAGCAAGATCTTTATTTTCATTCATGATAATACCTCTAATATGTAGGATTTGTATGTTTTTACCTGATTGAGGCCAAGGCCAGTGTTGTATTGTCAACTATCGACTCCACGCCATGAGCCGTCGGCCGTTTTACAGGCTTTTCGGGTGTGCTGATGTACCCGGCCCACCACGCTATAGACACTTCGATATTCACGGCATTTCTGCCCTTCCATCCCTGTGTAGCCTTGATAAGGAATAAGCAAGGCACTGATTTCTCCAGAAGAACTTTTCCAGTTTCTCGCAACACCAGCTGCTCCGTTTTCAAGCGTTTTATTGAGTGCCTTCTGCAATGCATTCTGATCTTTTTCAATCAGGTATTTGCTGTTGAATCCAGATCGGCTGAGTTGCTCTACCGCGTATGGCCGCCTGGGATATTCTTTCGTCAATTTTACATACTGCCTGATCTCAGGACTGTAGTAGTACGTCATCCGGCCACGCCATTTGCCATCAGTGGCTGAATGTCTATTGCAGTAAATCACATAAGTGTCGAAGTGACCAGCTGGCACCGTTATCTGTTTCAAACCATTGACTTGGCACTCCCACATTCGCTCTGTCTCTTCCATGGTACCGTTCTTCCTTATGATGGTTTGCTTAGTTGAAAATTTTCCTGAATTACCGATGCTTAATGGCCAAAGAAAATCCGGGGAGGCGCTCGCTGTTGTTTTTCCAGTGTTGACCTCCGTTGTCCAGGATATTTGCGGTATCAGAAAATTATTATATCCCTGACTTGTGGCACCATTTCCATATTGCCAGTGAATAAACTCCTCAGTCCGTTTGATTGCAATTTTTGACAGACCGCTATCATAAATGAAATATTCTCCCGGCTGATGTGAGGGGAGATCAGCGATCATAATTTTCTTTGAATGAAGCGATTGTTTTCGAATTTCCAGGTGTGAACAACCAGATATGGAAACGAGCAATAGAGCGACTATTAGAAAACATATGTTTCTTAGATTCACAGGTTGATATCCTTGTCACTGTTAAGTTTTTGCCGATAAGAGCGTGTTTTAAGTATCTCGTTTTTTATCATGAGGCTTTCTTATAGAACGTTTGAACAGCACAATTTTATCCATTGTTTTTTGGGGGGATCAATTTTGTTACATCGCGACCTCACTTGAATTAGTTCTAATCACGGCTTGGCTTTTCTGAATTGAAACCTAGACGATACATAGGAACACAATTCATGTAATAGTAACTTCAGAGAATTGAACGAGCCTGAGGGTATCTGAGCTGAAAAATGTAATTATCTTCGAGGTACTATCCACCGCCCGTTGTCATTTCGGCAAGCAATACCAGGATATTCGTAAGTAAATCCTGCATCGCCGATTACTTGGTGATACTGTCTACAGACATCTCCATTTTCAAGCCTGAAAAGTTTCTTTGGGGTCATGCTGACAAACATTTGTTCACGCTGGTTTTCCCAAATATTAGGAATCCCTTTTTGGGATACTTCTAACGTATTTTGAAATTGTTTCTTCAAGGACACAACGTCTTCATCCTTTTGTGTAAAGGAACGAAGATCAGGCAAAATCGCAGCAAGTTCTTTTCTGCGGTTCTCTCTGTAGCCATTATAGTTGCGTACTTCCAAGACCCAATGATTGACTGATGGGGCATAATACCAGGTGCGATATTCCCTCGTTTTGCTTGTAGATCTATAACTGTTTGGGTATCGTTTGCAGGTTATTTTCCAGGTATCAAATTCTCCCGCGACAACGCTCACTCTTTCAGTACCTTCTACCTCACAGCTCCAATATGAATCATATCTGCGTTTCATACCAGAAGAGTCAGACCACGAGCCGTATTCATCGAAACGTGTTTTATTTCCAACTTGTAGAGGCCAGAGTGTCGTCGTCATCTTTTCAAACCAGAATTCCGTCTGATTATAATTTCGATTTCCACGTCGATCTTTTGTCTGCCATGTATGGCGTTTATAGGTAAAATCTGATAATCCAATTGACTCGTTACCTCGGTGATTCTTCCAATTAATACCGTCAGGTCCTACTTTGGTGACGGTTTCCCAGGTACCATTGGAATAGACGAACTTAGTGCCAACTTTGTAATTAGGTAGTGTA
>JABDPQ010000213.1 GCA_013042695.1 Desulfobacterales bacterium
GGCCTTTTAATGGGTGACCCCGTATAAACAATTTTTCTCAAATGTACATTTACATTTTGGAAAAATGTGTTAATATGCATACAAAGTAAATGTACATGAGGTCGCCATGCAGCTAACTGAAAAACAACAGGGCTTTCTTGATTATTTAAAAAACCAGCTTGGCAGTGAGGGGAAAATACCCAGTTTACGGCAGGCTGCCAAGGATCTCGGGGTCAGCCATACGGCGGTGGCTCAGCTTCTGAGCCAGTTAGAAAAAAAAGGGCTGCTTGAGCGTGAGGGCCGCTATAGCCGGAGTATACGTCTTACCCCGGTCAAGGGCTCCCGACCGGAGCGGGCTCAGGGGCGGGAGGTGCCGATTATTGGCCAGATCACGGCCGGTCTGCCGATGTATGCCCAGCGGGAATGGGATGGCACCGTGATTGTTGATAAAGATCTGTTCGGTGGCGACAACCTGTTTTGCCTGCGAATCAAAGGTGAATCAATGTGTGATGCCGGTATTTTAAACGGTGATCTGGTAATCTGTGAGCCGCGGCAGTATGCGGAAAACGGTGAAATTGTCGCGGTACTGATCAACAACGAAGAGGCAACAGTAAAACGCTTTTTTCTGAAGTCGGAGTGTATTGAGCTGCACCCTGAGAATGAGACCTACCCGGTTATGAGTTACAGCTTCAGTGAGCTTCTGGTCCAGGGCAAGGTGGTCGGGGTTGTTCGGGGAGCACATCCGACATTTTCCCGCTGACAGCTGTCTGGTAAGACGATGATCAAAAAAGAGTTTAATCCCGGAATACATGTGCTTCCGAGTGACAACCAGCTGTCTGAGTGCACGCTCATGGTTGGCACCAGTGGTTACTCCTACCTGGAATGGGTGGATAGCGGTTTCTATCCTGCGGGAACGAAATCAGCAGAGATGCTTGGTCTGTATAGCCGCTGTTTTTCTGCTGTTGAGCTGAATTACACGTGGTACCAGATGGCCAGAGCCGAGGCACTGGCCCGGATGGCCGCTGCGGCACCCCCGCATCTATTTTTTGCGGCAAAACTAACCCGGACGATGACCCACGAGCGAGCTGAAGACTGGCAGCAGCAGGTACGCTTGTATCGCCAGGGAATTGCTCCTCTGAAAAAAAAACTGATGGTCATCCTCGTTCAGCTGCCGCCCGATTTTGACAGGAGCATCACTAACCGTTGTTTTCTGGCAGAATTATTGGACTGCCTGCACGGCCTCCCCGTTGCCGTAGAATTCCGACATGCTTCCTGGGCTGTTGATGGCGTTTTTGCCGAGCTTGAACGTCGCCGTGTGACCTTGGTGACAGTTGATGAACCAACGTTGCCAGGGCTGTTCCCCTGTCTTGATGTCATAACAAATCCTGAGCTTTTATATGTACGTTTTCACGGGCGCAATCTCCAGGGCTGGCGAAGCGGTAACATGCAGAAAAAGTTCGACTATGATTACTCTGAGGTTGAGCTGCAGCAGTGGTGTGAGCGGTATCTGTCGAAAATGGTGCATAAAGCCAACCGGGGCATGCTCTTTTTCAATAATCATGTGCGGGCGCAGGCACCGCGTAATGCCAGGTTATTGGCCTCAATTGTTGGCAAAACCAAAATTCACCACACCACCCTTTCGACATGAATCAAGAACGCTCAATTCTGCATCTTAACGTCGCAGATTTTGCGGTTGCGGTCGAACGGGTCAGCGATCGTTGTCTGAATGGAAAACCGGTTATTGTTGCACCACTCCAAGCCGCTCGGGCAACCGTGTATGACATGAGCGATGAAGCATATGAAGACGGCGTGCGCAAAGGCATGCTGCTGCGCCAGGCAGCCAGGCGCTGCAAGTCTGCCCGCATTGTGCCGCCACGATTTGATTTATACCGCAAGGCGATGAACTCCTTTGTCGATGAGGCGCGAGTCTATTCGCCTATCCTGGAATATGGCACTGGCGATGGCCATCTGTTTCTCGACATAACGGGTACCCACCGCCTGTTTGGAACAGCACCCGATGTCGGCTGGAGACTGCGCAAGCAGATCCACAGAAGCATGGGAATTGAGCCGATATGGAGCCTTGCGGTAAATAAACTCGTTTCCAAGGTTGCCTCACGGCTGGTGAAACCGGTCGGCGAATATATTGTTGCTGCCGGAGAGGAAAAAGCATTCTTTGCAC
>JABDPQ010000216.1 GCA_013042695.1 Desulfobacterales bacterium
ACAGGAGGATGTTATGAGTATCTTGAAGATCGATATGAGCAATAAAGAAGTTATCGTAGAAGACTTCCCCAGAGACAATCTTGTGGGAGGAAGGGCGATGATCGATTATCTCTTGACCAAACACGGAATCCCCACTGCGCATCCTTTGTCACCCGAAGCCCCATTTATAGCGGCACCTGGTTTGCTGGCCGGCACCAGTGCACCTCAGTCAGGTCGGATGTCTTTTGGCGGTAAAAGCCCACTGACCGGTGGCATTAAGGAGGCAAACGCCGGTGGTACAGCCGGAGATAAACTTGGAAGACTGGAGATCCGCGCCATTATGATTGTCGGGAAATCAACTAAATGGCAGGTGCTCAAGATAAATGCCGAAGGCGCTACTTTGGAATCTGCTGGAGATATCGTCGGGATGGAAAATTATGCTGCATGTGCAAAGCTCAGACAGCGTTATGGTGAGAAGATATCCATCATCATTATTGGGCCTGCAGGAGAGATGAAACTGGCGAATTCAACGATTGCGGTGACCGATCTGGATGACCGTCCCGCTCGTCACGCCGGTAGAGGCGGCGTCGGTGCTATGATGGGAGCCAAAGGACTCAAGGCCATCGTGGTCGACAGCGCTGATACTTCTTTACGAAAGGGTGTCGATGCCGATGCCTTTAAAAAGGCGGTCAGAGCTGCAGTAGAAACCATCCAGAATAACCCGGTTCGGAAGGTATTTAACTCTTTAGGGACCAATGTCTGTATCGATGTTGATGGTGACCGCGGCAGCCTTCCTACCCGAAATCATCGGCACGGTGCTTTTGAAAATCGAAAGGGACTTTGCTCAAACACCATGATAGAGCTCAACAATGCCAGGGGTGGCACCATGGGTACTGCCTGTATGCCTGGCTGTATCGTCAAATGTTCGCCAATCTTCTATGATTCCGATGGTAATCATGTGACTTCTGCATTGGAATATGAAACCGTGGCCATGCTTGGCGCCAACTTGGGAATCGACAATCTCGACTCCGTGGCCCGGATGGACCGGCGGTGCGACGAATTGGGCCTTGATACTATCGAGGTGGGATGTGCCATCGGAGTGCTCAACGATGTCGGGTTGTTCGAGTTTGGGGATGCAGCAAAGGCCGAAGCTTATATCGAAGAGATTGCCCAAGGGTCCCCAATGGGCCGGATCATCGGCAGCGGTGTAACCCAAACGGCCAATATCTTTGGAATTGACCGGATTCCGGCGGTCAAGGGTCAAGGAATTCCCGCTCATGCTGGTCGATCCCTCAAGGGATGGGGTGTTACTTATGCCACCAGCCCACAGGGAGCGGATCACACGGCTGGAGTGGTTGAAGACGACCCTTTGAATCCTGTGGGACAAGTGACCCGATCGAGAACCGAACAGATCAGCATGGCAGCGCTGGATGCCACTGGATTATGCATGTTCACTTTTTTGCATTCAACTCCGGAGGTTCTCGCCTCAATGGTTGCGGCTCTTTATGATGTTGAATGGTCCGCCGCCGATTTTGAAGAACTGGGAAGAGAAATGCTTCGCCAAGAGCGAGCCTTCAACATTAAAGCCGGTATAGGATCGGAAGCCGACAGGCTCCCTGATTGGATGCGGACCGATCCGCTGCCGCCCACCAATGCTGTGTTCGACGTTCCTCAGGAAGAGATCGACCAGTTGTTTAACTTTTAATATCCTGTTGTGATGCTGGTGTCAAAAGATACACCGGCATCGTTCTGGAGCGACGATGTATGATTCAAAGCTGCCATGTCCATCACCCATGCAGGGTGCTGAAAAGTAGTGTTGTAATGGCAAGCATTCTTTATTTTTGGCTTATTCAAACCCAGGGATAACAGGTGACTGGTTCTCGGTATTTGGGGTCATATCTCCTGATCAAAAGAACGTCATGCAAATCGAAATAAAACTCTTCACTCAGCTCAAACAGTATCTTCCTGATCCTGCTTTGGCGGGAAGTTCCCGATACCTCGAGATTGCCGAGCCTGCAACGGTAAGAGACGTGTTAGAGAAACTTGGCATCCCTCTTGACATGCCGAAAGTAATCATGATCAACGAGCGCCAGGGAGCAATGGACGATGAACTGGCAGCCAACGATCGATTGACTATTTTTCCGTCGGTGGGGGGCGGTTAGAAAAAACCTTTGCTCTTGGATAGTTTTCTTTTACTCGCATAGATTTGTTATGAAATGTGTAGATTTTCATATTCTTATGGGATAGATAAACAGAGGTCGTTGAATTTTAAGAAAAAAATGAAAATAGCTAATGCCCTCTCAAAGTCAGGAATTTTTGCAAAGATGTCTTTTGATTGACATCGAAGTAAATGAAAAGTATGACATTTACTCGATTGGCGCTGTCCTTGGAAAAAGAGTCTATCAGACTCAGCTGGGTAAACTGGTCAGTAAAGATCAGTTACTCGAACTTGATGACTTCGCTGCAGGTGCCGAGTTCATTCTTGGCCACAATATATTACGTCACGATCTGCCGAGAATTAAGCTGGTTGTCCCTTCTCTACAATTCCTCAAAAAACCCGCAATAGATACGCTCTATCTGTCTCCTTTGGCATTTCCTGAAAACCCTTACCATCGGCTCGTCAAAGACTACAAAATTGTCCGGGATAGCCTCAATGACCCTGTCGGGGATGCGGCTATGGCTGGTATTATTTTTTCAGAGCAATGGGCGGCATTTGCAGGTCAAATTGCAAGCAACAATGACCTTCCTGTTCTCTGTAGAAGCTTTCTAAAAGTTAGTGCGGAGTTAACGGGCACTGCTCAGGCACTTGAGGCCATGGGAGTTTCTGTTCTTGAGGATGAAGATCTTTATGAGGCATTTTCCTGGTTTGCAGGAAAACATGCATGTTCAGCTGCTATTCAAGAAGTGGTTGAGCAATTAGCCGATGGAACACTTGATCGTCCACAAATCGCTTATGTGTGTGCATGGCTCAGCGTGTCTGGGGGGAACTCTGTATTGCCTCCGTGGGTGAGACATAGATACCCTGAGGTTTCAAACCTGCTGCACCAGCTGAGAGAAGTACCATGCGGACTATCTGAGTGTACCTATTGTGCCCACTATCAGAATCCTAAATATTTCCTTCAACGATTTTTTGGTTTCGAGGATTTTAGGTCTATTCCTTCCACAACAGATGGAAAAAGTCTTCAGGAGGAAATCGTCAAGGCAGTTGCACGAAATGTATCTGTTTTTGCTACGTTGCCGACTGGCGGTGGAAAATCGTTATGCTATTTACTGCCGGCACTGATGAGATATCAACGACGTAATATGTTGACTATCGTGATCTCACCACTGCAGGCATTGATGAAGGACCAGGTCGATAACTTTTCTAACAATACGGGGACGGGGGTTGCAGCCGCAATATATGGTCTTCAGACTCTTCCGGAAAGAGGGGCTGTTCAGGAAGGTATCAGGCTTGGTGACATCGGAGTACTTTATGTCTCTCCTGAACAACTGCGCAATAAATCTTTTGTTAAAACCATAAGCCAAAGAGAGATCGGCGCCTGGGTGTTTGATGAAGCACATTGCCTCTCGAAATGGGGACATGATTTCAGACCAGATTATCTCTATAGTATCCGTTTTATTCGAGAGTTCGCACTCACTGAAAAATCAAAGATTCCACCCATACAATGTTTCACGGCAACCGCAAAAAATGATGTGAGATTAGAAATACTCGATATCATCCAAAGTGAGCTCGGTGTGCGGGTACATCAGTTTGAGGGGGGCCATGAAAGAACAAACCTTCATTATGAAGTATGGTCAGTAAGCCCCCATGAAAAAAACCAGGTAATTCTGGAATTACTTAGAGCGAGATATCAAGGGACTGGCAGTGTGGTCATTTATTGTGCGAGCAGAAAGACAACAGAACAGGTTGCTGATTTTCTGAATCAAGAGGGGTATGAATGTGAGGCGTTTCATGCTGGATTGGAGCCAACACTGAAAAAACGTATTCAAGACAACTTCATTCAAGGTGCTACTCCGATCATTTGTGCGACCAACGCCTTTGGCATGGGTATTGATAAAGATGATGTGCGGCTCGTCATTCACGCTGATATTCCGGGTTCTTTGGAAAATTACCTTCAAGAAGCAGGTCGTGCAGGGCGTGATCGGGAGCAGGCGGAGTGCATCCTCATATTTGCTGATCAAGATATTGAAGGACAATTCCGCTTAAGTGCCACCTCGCGCCTGAGTCAAAAAGAGATTGCTCATTTACTCAGAGGAATAAGGTCGGCAGCAAAGGGAAGAGAAAGCATCGTTCTTACCCCAGGCGAGATTCTTCGGTTAGAGTCAGTCGAGATCGATCATGATACATTTTACGATCCTGATACGAAAGTAAGAACAGCCATTGCTTGGCTTGAGAAGGCAGGCTACCTCGAGAGAAACGAGAACGATACACGAGTTTTTCAAGGAAGACCGCTTGTCCCCAATCTTGAAGAAGCAAAAGAGAAAATCGCTGCGCTTGGTCTTTCAAAACGTCAACGAGATCGGTGGCTGGCAATCATGTCTGTGCTCATGGAACGAAGGCCGAATCAAGGCTTCAGTGCTGATGAGATAGCTCGTTTGACTGCTTTTGGCAAAAGAAAGGACGATCCTGAAACCGAGACTGAAGCACAGCTCGTTATCAGGACGCTCAACGATATGGCAGAGCAGGGACTTTTATCTAAAGTGACTTCGCTTTCGGCTTATATTCGCTACAAAACTCAAGACAGCAGTGAAAAGCGGCTCTATCGGCTGAGTCTATTAGAGAGTGATTTCTTAAAAGTACTTCGGCAGGCAGCACCCGATGTCGAGACCGATGCCACGCTTGTCATCGACCTGCGGCAAATAAATCAGCGGCTTCTTGACCTCGGTCATCAGTATAGTACTCCTCAATGCTTGAGAATACTGCTGTATGGCTTGAGTAGGGACGGGAAAGGCCTTGCAGGTCAAAAAGGGAGTATATCTGTCAAGGCGTCTGGGAGAGATGTTTACTCTGTCCTGCTTCATCGGGACTGGGAATCGCTGTCCCAAACTGTACAAATCCGTCAGCAAGCTGCTGTTGTGATACTTGCTGTGATTCAAAAAGCTGCAGGTGCTGATGTCCGGCCAAACGCGACGTTGCTTGTTGAGTTCACGCTGGAGGATGTGATCAAAGGGTTAAAGAGTGACTTGGTACTGCTTCCTCTTCTCAAAGACCCTCTGGCTGCTGCGGAACGTGGGCTAACTTTTATGCATGAGCAATCTATTTTAGACCTGCAGCAGGGACTCACCGTATTTCGGCAAGGTATGACGCTTAGCCTGGACAATGAGCATCGTCGCAGACATTACAGCAAGGCAGATTTTAAGCCTTTGCATATCCATTACTCAGAGAGAAATTTTCAGATTCATGTAATGAATGAATACGCACGACGAGCTCTCGAGAAAATCAATGTTGCGATGCATCTTGTCTCCTCCTATTTCAAAGATGACAAAGCAGATTTTATAAAACGGTTCTTTCCTGGAAGAGAAAAGTATCTGGAACTTGCTACTACCGAGCAGTCATACCTTCGCATTGTATCTGATCTTCAGAATGATATTCAAGAAGCAATTGTTTCTTCCCCTATAGACAGCAATATCTTAGTTCTTGCTGGGCCAGGATCTGGGAAGACACGCGTGGTTGCCCATCGAGTTGCTTATCTGCTCAGGGTTAAAAGGGTTCCTGCAAGATCTATTC
>JABDPQ010000223.1 GCA_013042695.1 Desulfobacterales bacterium
GGGCTTTGGACCATGCCATTTCATCAAGACAAAACGCCAATACTTAACTCGGAAATCACTGCTACGTCAACCTTAATCAGGACAGTTGATACGCAGAGGAACAGGAAGATAGAGAGAATCTCAGAGAGGTAGTTGCCATGCAGCAGCTTATATGGCCGTATGCGCCACCACCATCATGTATGCCAATTACTCGTTGCTTCTATCAGAATAATGGGTTATGTTAATGGTCTAACCATTATAATGATACTTGACTTTACAGCGAGACCTTATTTAGGAAACATGCAGTTTCAAAAAGCAAAGCAGAATCGTATATTTCAGGATGTTGTGGATCAGATTCAGATAGCAATCCTGGAGGGACGGATTGTTGCGGGAGAGCGTTTGCCTGCTGAGCGGGATTTGTGTGATATGTTCCAAACAAGTCGTGGGACACTTCGGGAAGCTCTGAGAATTCTGGAACAGAAAAGCCTTATCGAAATAAAACTTGGGGTTAATGGCGGGGCATATGTCAAAGATGCCAATTCTGAACTCATGGCTGAAAATCTGGCCATGCTTATTCAATCGCAAAATATTTCCCTCGAACATCTTGCCGAATTCCGGGAGGGTATCGAGGGGACGGTTGCAGGTCTTGCGGCTCTTCGGGCGACAGCTGCAGACATACAAGAACTGCAGTCTCTATTTGACGAGGCCACCGCATTGCGCAAACAGGGCACGCAGGGCTGGGATGACTTTGTCAGAGTGGATGAAAAAATACACACAGAAATTGCCAGAGTGGCTGGAAATCCTCTTTATTATTTTATTCTCAATAGTGTTCATGACAATATTCATCGCTATTACGATAAATTTCTCACCGTAGGTGAGGAAGAAATGGAAAAGAATTATCAAGATCTGCATCTCATCATAGAAGCCATTGCAACCAGCAACTCTAAGCAGGCATCAAAATTGGCCGTTGAGCATGTCCGCCGATTCAGTACATACATGGAAAAGAAAAAGCGACAGAGCTCGTTACCCAGATAACAATATCAACATACTCACCGTATAACCTTTCCGTGGAGCAGAGACTATGGAGACGCCGCAAAATCAGGAAATTTTTGGCAAAGCAGTGGAATTGGCAGAGACCTGGCAGAATCGGGCGAATGAGTTACTCACTAAAGAAGAAAAAAACATCCAGGATCAGATGAAGCGCCTGTTGACTCATCCCCATGACAAGGTATTGCTGTCAAAACTGATTGACCAGAGTTTCCGGTCAAAAGACCCGAAGCGAGTGGCGGATCAGATCAGTAATCTGATGGAAGATGAAGGGGTGCCTGAATTTTTCAGTCGGGTAGAGAAAATCTTGATTCAGATGTTTGTTGGTGTTGGAAAACATGTCTCGTCTTTTGCTGTGCCACGTATGATCGAGCAGATGAGAAGTGCGAGCAGCCGGGCAATTATTCCGGGTGAACCAAAAGAACTCCATGGTCATCTGCAAAAACGACGAGAGCAGGGGATCCGGATGAATATTAATCATCTTGGAGAAGCTGTTTTGGGGGAGGGGGAGGCCGCCAGCCGACTTGAGACATACAAAAATGATATGGCAGATCCCGATGTTGAATATATCTCCATTAAAATATCAACCATCTATTCGCAGATAAACTCTCTGGCTTTTGAGGAAACAGTAGGAACTCTGAAGGATCGTTTAGCGGAAATTTACCGGATGGCACAGCAACATTATTTTACCCGTCCTGATGGAACTTCTATCCCAAAGTTCGTTAATCTAGATATGGAGGAGTATCGCGATCTCGAGATAACCTATCAGGCTTTTATCCGAACTCTTGATCAAGAAGAATTCAAAGATTATTCAGCTGGTATTGTTCTTCAGGCCTATCTGCCAGATAGTTTTGGCATGCAGGTAAAACTTACCGACTGGGCACGAGAACGATTGAGCAGCGGCGGTGCACCAGTCAAACTGCGTATTGTCAAAGGTGCCAATATGGAAATGGAGAAGGTTGAGTCCTCTCTGGCCAACTGGCCTCTGGCACCGTATGACAATAAATTGGAGGTTGATGCCAATTACAAAAGGATGATCACCTATGGAATGGAACCTGAAAACATCAAGGCCGTAAACCTGGGAATAGGATCTCATAACCTTTTTGAGCTTGCCTATGCAGCTGTGCTTGCAGAGACAAAAAAGGTTTCGGATTATTTCTATTTTGAGATGCTGGAAGGAATGGCCGATCATGTCCGCCGCGCTTTGCAGGAAACCTCCGGCGATGTTCTCCTCTACGCGCCTGTTGCCACCAAAGATGAATTCATTAACGCTATAGCTTACTTGATCAGGCGTCTTGATGAAAATACATCTCCTGAAAATTTCCTGCGGTATTCTCCTGATCTTAACGTCGGTTCCGAAGAGTGGAGCTACCTGAAGAAGACATTTCTCGACTCCTGTGTGCAGCAAAGCCAGGCGCAGAATTTCCCTAATCGTATCCAAAACAGAGCAACAGAAACATTTGATACGTCAATTTCCAGCTTCCGAAGCAATTGCTTTAGTAATGAGCCCGATACAGACTGGTCGTTGGCTGCAAATAGAACGTGGGCTGAAGCAATCCGTAGGCGGTGGAAGAAATCCCCCGGAGATGAGATTATCGAGATTCCCGTTGTCGTTGGCGGACAAGAACGAAAAAATAGTAGAGAGCTGCGAGAGATTATGGACTCATGTCAGCATAAAGATAAAATCTCTGTTGCCAGGTACCATCTTGCCTCCAAGGAAGATGCTCTGGATTGTCTGAGCGTTGCCAAGGATGATCCTGATGGCTGGCGTGAGTTATCCTCAGAGCGTCGCCACGAAGTTCTGGCAGATGTTGCAATGGAACTGCGAAAGTCCCGTGGAGAGCTTATTGGTGCAGCGGCCGCAGATACGGGTAAGGTTTTTACAGAGGCCGATGTCGAAGTCTCTGAGGCCATCGACTTCGCAGAGTTTTACCCCTTATCCGTGAGGCAATTTGATCAACTGGAGACGATTGCTAGTGAGGGCCGGGGTGTCGGTCTGGTAATATCTCCCTGGAATTTTCCTATAGCCATTCCCTGCGGTGGGATAGTCACCGCTCTGGCCTCTGGTAATACAGTAATTTTTAAGCCAGCCTCAGACGCAGTGCTTAGTGCCTGGGAACTATGCAACTGTTTCTGGCGTGCCGGAGTGTCGCAGAATACCCTGCAGTTTATCCCCTGTTCGGGAGCCGAGGTTGGGCCGATAATGACCGCCAGCAATGATGTCGATTTTATCATTCTTACTGGGGGTACCGATACCGGTCTGAATATTCTCAAACAAACCCCGGGTGTTTATCTTGCCGCGGAAACCGGTGGAAAGAATGCAACAATCGTTACCGATATGTCGGACCGTGATCAGGCGATAAAAAATGTCATTCACTCAGCATTTAGTAATTGCGGTCAGAAATGCAGTGCCACGTCGCTGCTCATTCTTGAAAAAACAATCTATGACGATCCTCATTTCAAACAGCAACTGGTTGATGCTGCCAGGAGTATGAAGGTCGGTTCCGCATGGAAATTCAGCAATAAAATAGCAGCATTGATCAAACCCCCGTCTGGGGATCTTGAAAAAGGCTTAAACAGTCTTGAGCCAAAAGAGGAGTGGGTTTTAAAACCCGAAATGGTTGAAAATAACCCCTATATCTGGTCGCCGGGCATCAAGTATGGGGTTCAGCCTGGAAGTTATACGCACATGACCGAGTTTTTTGGGCCACTTCTCGGTGTCATGCGTGCTGAAAATCTTGATCATGCCATCTCTCTTGTAAACCAGACAGGTTACGGACTTACCAGCGGACTGGAAAGTCTTGATAAGAGAGAACAGCTGCAATGGAAGGAGGAAGTATTTGCCGGGAATCTCTATGTTAATCGCGGAACGACCGGGGCTGTCGTTTTGCGACAGCCATTTGGCGGTATGGGGAAATCTGCCCTTGGTCCGGGCTTGAAGGCGGGTAGCTTAGACTATGTCAGCCAGTTTATGAATTTTACCGAAAAAGGCTATCCACACGTGGGGGTAATTAACCAGGGCCATCATTTGCTTCAAATTGCCAATGAGTGGAAGTTACTCCTCCAATGGAATAAATTGCAGCCGTTGAAAGGCGAGATCGATAACACTATTCATGCAATTAAAAGCTATCTCTATGCCATGGAGAATAAATTTAGTTTGGAGGAAGACTATTTCCATCTCAGGGGCCAGGATAACCTCATTCGCTATCTGCCAATCAAAGAAATGATGATCAGGTTACATGCCGATGATACGCTTTTCGAAACACTTGCACGAATCGCTGCGGCAAAAATCGCCAGATGTTCGCTACTGCTGAGTCGTCCCAAGGAGGTGAGAAACGAAGTAATCGAGTTCCTGGAGTCACGATATGGCAAAGAATTTCTTGGCAAGACGGCTGTGCTCACCATAAGTGATGAAGAGCTCATTGAACGGATGGACAGTCTTGGCAGGATTCGTTATGCGGCACCTGATCGAGTGCCGGAAGCGGTGTTTGCGGCAGCAGCTGAAACTGGCTTCAACATCTCTCGCTCCCCCGTATACATGCATGGCAGGATTGAGCTGTTACAATATTTTCAGCAGCAGGCGATCTGTGATAATTATCATCGTTACGGAAACTTAGGGGAACGGTCACTGATCTAACTACTAGGTGATAGGGGACCGAAATAGGGGACAGACCACGTTTTCCGTTTCGGAAAACGTGGTCTGTCCCCTATTTTCTCCTTTTGGAATAAACGGCCGTACCGTAGGCAAGAACCTCGACGCACCCGATTTGCTTATTGTCTCCCTTGGTGATCGAGGACGTTTCGATACGCAGGTTGATTATCTGGTCCGCCTGTGGGCACGATTCTTTCAGACGGAGCACTGCCTCTCTTCTGGCCCTGTCGAGAAGTGATTCATAGGAAGTAAGTTGCCCGCCGAAAATATTGCTTAACGTAGCCATTATTTTTTTAAAATAATCGATTG